>CAZVJZ010000009.1:11427-24796 GCA_964627655.1 uncultured Candidatus Bathyarchaeia archaeon | reverse complement strand
TAGTGAAGGATATGTAAACGTCGGCGTTCTCCACGGCTTCGCTTAGCCTGTCTGAGCCGACTAACTCAACATCTGAGTCACATAGCCCTAGCTCGCTTAAACTTTTTCCTATGTTCGGGTTGTTCGGTGAAGCGACGGCCCCTACGACCTCGAAGTCTTCCCTTAGCCACGCCTCCCTCAGTACGGTGCTACCCATCCTTCCTGTGGCGCCTGCTATACAAAGCTTAATCATAAGTTAAACTCTTCCAGTACTTTTCACTATAAAGTCTCTCTTCTAGACGTACATCGAAGAATCTTTCGATAGGCTCTAGGATCTCGGGGTTCCTCTCGTAGACCAACCTCACGTTGTTCAGCACCGCTTGTATCCCCTTCTTAGTCATCTTGCCCAGCGGTCTTCTACATGGACCTGAGGGCATCCCCAGGATGTTCATAAGCGTCTTATATGGTACGGGGTTCCTAGATTTGCAGAGTACCTCACCATACTTCGTTTCCTCCATGGTTTTCACGGTCACAAGCTTAAACAGGGGCTTTAAAGCCTCTGCCAGCTTTTCGGCTTCCTCCTTCTTCCCCTCCAGATATTTGGAACACATCTCCTGAACGGCTCTAGGCGCTACGTTAGAGGCTACTGAGATCACTCCTGAAGCCTTTATATCATCGTCACTCATCATTTGGAAGGTTTTATCGTCGTCCCCTGAGAGTATGTCGAAGTCGTCGCCACATAGCTTTCTAGTCAGCCTCATATTCTCGAAGCTTCCAGTAGCCTCCTTAACAGCCCTGACGTTATCGAATTCCGAGTGGAGTATAGCGAGGTCTTGAGGTAGAAGCTGGGTTCCGGTCCTACCGGGAATCACGTAAGGTATGACCTGAACTTCAGGGAACTTCTCTGCGACAGGCGCTACATACTCCCTCCTTATCTCCAGCGAGCTCGGTCCGTTGTAGTATGGGTCGACTAGCAGTACAGCCTCTACGCCGACATCCCTAGCATGTTCGGTAGCCTTCAAGCACTCTTCGGTCGAGTTGCTTCCGGTGCCAGCGATCGTTACAGCCCTGCCTCGGATGTATTCGTGTATCTTCTCTATTACTAGGTTATGTTCTTCCCAAGTTAAAGTTGGGCTTTCGCCTGTAGTTCCGACGGCTAAAACCCCACTTACACCCTGCTCGATTTGAAACTCGATAAGCCTTTTAAGCCCCTCTAAGTCTATCTCCCCGTTATGTAGCATGGGTGTTATAGAAGCTGTGTAGCATCCACTAAACATATGATCACCTCAGAGCCTTTTAACTTACTTCACATTTTCAAGTCAGATTATTTAAATTTTTCGTTTTTAGTAATTTATTTACGAATATCGTAAAATTTAAATTGGTTTAACCCCCTCATATATCTAGATGGACGAAATAGACAGAAAGATCTTGAAACTCCTAAAGGAGAACGCTAGGAGAAGCTATGTCGAGATAGGGAATATGGTAGGTCTCACCGAAGGCGCCGTGCGTAGAAGAGTTAAAAAGCTGATAGACGAGGGAAGAATCTTACGCTTCACGATCGAGGTTAAAGATGAGGTCGAAGGCATAATACTCATTAAGACTCATCCATCGAGAACGAAGGATGTTACTAGAAAGGTTAGAGAGTTCTCTAGTAAAGTTTTCGAGGTCTCAGGAGAATTCGATATCGCAGTCCTCCTAAGCGCCTCGACCATGGATGAAATAAATGGGGTGGTAGACGAGATAAGACGGATACCCGCAGTTATAAACACGAACACGCTAATAAAGATGGTCGAGTAGAGCATCGAACCCTAACTAGACACCGCATGTAATGCTTCATACAACTTCCTGTAAGCCTTATCGAAACCTGGATCCCTCCTTAACTCGCTACGAACCTTCCTATAGAGAACCTCCATATCTACGGACCTCCCGCTTTTAATCCAGTCGACAAGTAGGTTGGAAGTCTCTGCGAATCTGGATATATAAGAGAGACCGAACTTGTTGTCGAAGATTAAGGCCTTCACTAAGCTCAAATCCTCGGTAAATATGCTCTCTGAAACTATGAGCTGAAGAGTGAAGGTTGTTCCCCCAACCTTTCTCAGAAACGATAGGTCCTCTGATCTTAACGTAGAGGCGAAGACTAAGTTCATGAAATATGTTAGGGAGAGGACTATACCCATGGAGCGGTCGTGCTCCTCTGCATCTAGGACTATAAACTCGGCGTCCTTAAAGAATCTTCTAGCATATTCCTCTTCTAGAATCCTATCGGCGACAGGTACAAGAACGATCTTTCTATCTTTAAGTCTTTCAACCGAGGGGCCGAAGAGAGGATGTATAGACACGGCTCTAACTTTCATACGGGACAACTCCCTTAGTTTTTCGACTATTCCACGCTTAAGCGACGAGATCTCGATCAATACGCTTCCCTCTTTCAAGCTCCCCTTTAACCTATCTATGACCGCTGGTACCTCCTTTATGGGAACGCTTACCACGATTACGTCAGAGTTCAAGGCGGCCTCCTCGTTCGTTTTATAGAGATTAACCCCATAGATTCTAGCGACCCTCTCCGCGGCGTCCCTGCGTACGTCAGAGATCGAGACTTCTAATCCTAAACGTTTGAAGTGTTGGATGAGCCATCTGCCCATCCTTCCTGCTCCACCGATAACGGCGATCCTCAACCTACATCACTCAGAAAGTTCTTGAAAGAACGTTCTCTGGAGCCTCTTTGACTCACTGATCAGCAGATTTAGAAGGTTTAAGGCGAACCTCCTATCTATGCCTTGAAGGTTGCAGAGTTTTAAAACCTCCTCCTCAAGCGCTTTCTCCACAGCCGGATCCTCCAATGGGAGGTTCGAGGTTTTCTTGATCTTACCTACCTCTACAGCTAGATTCACCCTTCTCCAACCCAACTCTACTATCTTGACGGTTAACCTTTTAATCTCCTCTCTAAGGGTCTCGATCTCGTAGCTTAAACTCATAAATTCCACCCAGTACACTTGATTTAACCTGAGACTTCATCCTCCAAACCTAGAAACCCAATTTCCTCTTTTAAGTTCCTCATCTATATATTTTGTGTGAAGGCTGAGTCAGGTTTTTCGTCGCTCCGCTGACTGTGGAGGGATTGTTTTTATTTCCTTTCCTCTCTCTATAGCCACTACTTCGATCCACCGATCTATACCGGAGGTGGCTATCTTTCTCTCCAGCACTTGCTCTATCTGGAATACGCCGGCAGGATTGTCCATATTCACAGATATCCTCACTGGACGCTCCTCACCATCCAGTATCTCCACCCTCCTGATCGCGAGGGCGGATAGGGAGTGTATGTCTACTTTACCTGTTTTATATGGGATCCTAGCCCTCCCTTCAGCCATGTCTGTTCCATCCGCCACTTTAACGCATCCCGCCTCGACGCTCAGACACGGGACTTCCTCATCGTGAGCGAAGATGCAGTGCATCACTTCAGCCTTCAACTTTAAAACGAGTTCGGGATCGTCTGGATAAACCTCGGACAATAGGTTATCTAGGATACTATTCGCTAGGTTGTAGCCATGAATATGGTGTCCTACTCGATGGACAGCGTTACCTAGATCGTGCAGGTATGCTCCGCATAAGACCGCTATCTCCGCATCCTCTAAATCGCATACGCCATCCCTAACCAATGTAGGTGTAACTACGCGACGTAGAATTCCGAAGATCTCTAGAGCGCTTCCACAGGTTATCCTAGAGTGCACAGGCCCATGATCGTTATACCTCAACCTCTTCACGGCCATTATGTTCGCCATCTGAAGATATGTCTGAACCGTGATATCATTCTCTAAAAGGTTAAAAGTCTTCAAAAGTTTAGGAGACCTCAAGTTTGAGTAGACGAGGCTAGGTGAAACGACGACCATTTCCTCCAGTCACCTCAAATTTATATCGTTCAACTCAAACTTTAAGGTTTGATCCATCGAATAAGGAGAACCGTCATTGGACACCTGGATATTTGCCCACGGAGACGTTGACGGAATATGTTCAGCGGCTATAGCCTTAGCCGCAAACCCCGGGGCGCAAGTCTTCTTTTCACATCCATACGGTCTGGTGGGAGACCTTAATGAAGCTAGAGATTCAGATAAAGTCATAATATGCGATATCTCGTTGTCAGAGAATCACGTTTTACGGCTTATGGATAAGTTCTCAGCGATCTCAGAGAAGGGTCAACTGTTCTATGTAGACCATCACCCGCTGCCTGACGGCCTCACCGATAGCGATATTCCCGGTAAAGTAATCCATAGAGTTGGGTCTTCAGCTTCAGAATTAACCTACTCTCTCTTCAAGTCAGAGCTAAGCTTGATACACTCTAGGATAGCGATCTATGGAGCTATAGGAGACTATCTGGATGATACCCCGATGATTCGGCGGTTGATTGAACGTTGGGATAAGAGGACTTTATACTTTGAGAGCGGTCTTCTAGTTCAAGCCATCGAGGGAAGGAAGAGAGACTACGAACTGAAGAGAGACATAGTCTTCAATCTAGCCATGAACTTGCCCCCGAGCTTCGATGAGCGTTTGGTAGACCTTGCCGTTCAGCACTCTCACATAGAAGAAATCGCTATAAGAGAACTCAAAGACAGAATACAAATCTTGGGAGAAGTAGCATACGTAGTAGGCTTCCCCTTCTCGTTAGGTAAGACTGCCACATACATAAAGGGACTAGCAGGGGTCGCCGTAGGGGTTGCAGGCGAAGAGAGAAAGAACCTGATCGACCTGAGCCTAAGGACAAACAAGCCAGAAATAGACCTCAACAAGATACTGCGACGAATAACCGCTCGATTCGGTGGTAGTGGGGGAGGACACCCGAACGCGGCCGGAGCGAGAATACCTAAAGAAAGATTTAAGGAGTTCTTGAGGAAACTTAACATTGAAATAGAAGAGTTCCTCTCGAAAGCCCAAAGACCAAAAATCGTTAACTCATGAGTCTAAGATATATAAACACATAGGGAAACAGGAAGTTTTCAGAAATCCTATCTACTTTTCCTTCTTTTTGGAATAGTCCTTATTATTCTTCGGACGTTATCGGGATCATCGTGTATTTAACCTGTCGAACGCCTCTCATCGACCGTATCTTAGCTATGAACTCTAATATCTCTTCGGCTTCACCTTCCGTTATGAATATCTCTAAGCAGTATCTTTTCCCAAGATGGATGTGCATGTTGTTCGAGACTATCTCGTCGTGCTCATGTCTAAGCTTCATTAACCGTTCGTCTATCTCTCGCTCCCCACGGTTCGAGATCACTGTTATAGTTGCAGTCACCTTGCCCCTCTCAAATTTACTGAGTTCATACTCTGATAAAGAATCTCTAATAGCATCTCGAATAGCTTCTGAACGACTTGAATACCCTTTTTCTCTTATGAAGAGGTCTAACTTCCTTAAAAGCTCAGAAGTAAGAGATATGCTTACGATCGGCATGATTAATAAAAATATGATTTTAAATTAATAAATTTTATTCAAATTAACGTTTCTATTAGCATTAAATTAATAAGAGTATGCCGCTCATAAAGCGTAGAGCCGACGGAGAGGGAAAAGATGGATCTGCACACGCACACTGAACAGAAAGAAGAGATGGAAGAGTGTCTTGCATGTAAAGTAGACGAGCTCCTTCCGCCTATATGGAAAGATAAAAGGATTCTAGTTATAGTGGTTTCTGCATCTCTTCTCTCCGCTGGATTAGTCTTTAAGCTAGCCTTCAAGTTAAACCTACCCGCAGAAGCACTGTTCGTAGTTACGGCTATAACTGCCGGTTTCGATATAGCGAAGGAAGGCCTATCTTCCCTAATCTTTCGAAGAAGACTGAACATAAACTTCTTGATAACCACAGCTTCCGTTGGCAGCTTCTTTATAGGTCATGGAGAGGAAGGAGCAGCCGTGATATTCCTATTCTATATAGCAGAATTCTTAGAGAGTCACGCAAGCGAAAGAGCGAGGAGATCTGTTCTCTCCTTGATGAAGCTTGCACCAGAGGTCGCTACCGTAAAAAGAGCAGATAGAGAGTTCAAGGTCCCCGTGCAGAAGGTCGGGGTCGACGACATAATCGTCGTAAGGCCTGGTGAAAAGATACCCTTAGACGGTGTAGTAGTGGGTGGAATTTCAAGCGTTAACCAAGCTCCCATAACTGGGGAATCCATGCCTGTGACTAAGCAGGTAGGCGACACGGTATACGCAGGAACCATAAACAACGAAGGATTCCTCGAGATAAAGGTGAGTAAAAGGTCTGAAGAAACCCTACTTTCGAAGATAATTAGGTTGGTCGAGGAAGCTCAAAGGGTAAAGTCGCCGACTGAAAAGTTCATAGATAAATTTTCTAAGTATTATACGCCTTCCGTCATATTTCTAGCTGTCGTGGTGGCAACAATCCCCACGTTCATGTTTAACATGTCGTTTGATGAATGGTTTTATAAAGCGCTAGTCCTGCTTGTCGTATCTTGCCCCTGCGCGCTGGCCATCTCGACTCCTGTGGCGATGGTTTCAGGGATAGCCAGCGCCGCTAGAAACGGGGTTCTAATAAAGGGCAGCGCCTACGTCGAGGAGATAAGCAAGATAAAAGTCTTTGCCTTCGACAAGACCGGAACCCTAACAGAAGGCAGACTAGAAGTGACAGACATCGTACCTTTAGGTCACTCCAGATCAGAGGTATTGCTGAAAGCTGCCTCCCTAGAGGCGTTGTCTGAACACCCGATCGGTAAAGCCATTCTGGAAGTAGCTAAGAAGGAAGAAATAAAACTGAGGGCTGTAGAAGATTTTAAAGCAATTGCTGGTAAGGGCGTTATGGGTAAAATCGACGGTGAAATATGGTATGTAGGTAGTAGAAAGCTGTTCAAAGAACTACTCAACGATATATCTGAAGCCTACGCCGGGAAACTTGAGAGTGAAGGAAAAACCGTTGTGTTCGTCGGAAACGGAGAAAAAGTCATCGGATTAATAGCGGTGATGGATAAAATAAGAGAAGCCACTATAACGACGATGAAAGAATTGAGGAGAAGAAACATAAAAACTATAATGCTTACCGGAGATAACGAGCGGACTGCTAGGGCAATCGCAAATGGGATAGGAATATCGGAATATCATGCAGAGCTGCTTCCGCAGGATAAAGTGAGCATGGTGGAAGAATTAACCGAGAAGTATGGAGGTGTAGCGATGGTGGGGGACGGAATAAACGACGCACCGGCTCTAGCCAGAGCTACAGTGGGTATAGCCATGGGCGCCATCGGCAGTGACGTTTCCTTAGAGACGGCTGATATAGCTTTAATGCAGGACGACCTCTCTAAACTTCCATACCTAATAGAGTTAAGTAAGAGAACCCTCGAAGTGGTAAAAGAAAACGTTTTAGCTTCTATCCTAATAAAGGGAAGCTTCGCCGTACTCACTTTTCCAGGCTTTATAACCCTATGGCTTGCCGTCGCAGTCGGAGACATGGGATTATCGTTGGCCGTTATACTCAACGCTTTACGCATTTCACTGACGAAATCTGACACTATATCAGCATCCGAAGGGTGATGAAATCGATCTATGAATTTTTTATCTCTTTACAGCTATTCTGTCGGCGTTAGCTCTCTACGTTTTACTAGAACTAAAAGGGTTTGCGGTAGAGGGAGACTTTTCCTCTAAGCGTCTCCCTTGGATGGTGGTTCATCGCCGTCGCTTGGACGGCCTTAGTAGCCTTTATCGATGGAAGGGAAGATTGTTAAGCCTGATTGGAATATATGCTTGAAGTTCCTCAAGGTAAAATAGTCATCGCTACTGATAGTGCGGGTTATCGTCGAGCATTCATCGGGAAGGCGAACACCCCAAAAATTTTTCGGCAAGAACTTCTTATGGGTCGAATTATACTACGACGAGAGCGGAAGCGTCATAGCGTTTAAGTCTATATCTAGGAGGATGAAACTTGCCTGCCAGCAAGCCTTTCTTCCCTAGGACCGACCTTATAGCCTTAGATACTTCTATGCTTGCTATGATGTTCAAGATTGATGGATGAACGCCTATTACGGCGCACGTTGGTAACGTATCATCCTCGAGGTTGCCTTGAAAGCATTCTAGACAGGGTTTTCACTTGGTATTATGGTGGACACGTTCCCGAACGTCATGATCGCTGCACTAAAGACGTAAGGTGCATTCAGTTTTACGCAGGCTCCACCAATATTCCTTCAGTCTTCGCCAAGAGCTTTATTCCGTAAATTATCTCGTCGTCGGTCGCAGATTCAGCAAATCCACCAGACTCCCGTATAGCCTTTAGGGTATAAATTCCGTCTCCGGGATCTCCTATAGCCAGACAAGGTCAAATATTCTAAGAACTAATAAAGAGAAGCCTGTCCTTGAATTATGGAAGACGAAGCCTGACGAATGTTGTAGGATTTTTAAGGTTGAACCGACAAGAGAAGCGGTTAAAGACTTAGATACATGGATTTCAGATCTCCGAAGAACCAAGGATGGCACCCGAAGCGAATGTAGAGAGGTCGAAAAACGGGGCAACATCGTTAAGATTACCCCCTATTCTTGAATGAACCGAGTTAGATGTCTGGCGGTACTCAGCCCTATATAACGTTCCACAGAACCTGTTGCATAAGAAAGGCTAATAGAAGCCTTAGATGTGCCCCATGCACGACGGTCGTGGAGGATAATGAGCCTGAAAGAGCTGGCGGTGGCGAGGAACCAGAAATGCGGCGGCGAATGTGGAGTACACAAAAAGATCCTCAAGTAAGCGATATTTTAAACTACTCAGCTCTTATAATTTCTCTTAATCAAATGAAATTTTAAATTGAAATTATAAAGTTTTTATTACCTCATCCTTAACCTTAGGAGTATGTAAGACCGTAGTTTAACTAGGTCGTCATTAACTTGGAGATTTAACACCGGAGGAAAATGAGGAGTGGAGGATACTTTAACGTTAGAACATGAAATTCTAATGGTGGATTTAAAAAGGAGTTTGATGAGGCATGTAAGCGATAAGATAGTTATAGAGAAACAGATAGAATTATACGTTAACGGCAAAACCTACGCAGTCTTCTTATGTTTAGAATCTCAAATCAAAGAGTTAGCGGTCGGCCACCTTCTAACAGAGGGGTCGATCGATGGAATCCATGAAATCGAGAGCGTAACCCTTTCTAAGAATAAAGTATACGTTCACTTAACAAGAGAACTCGATCTATCCATAGAGAAACCTGAAATCATACCTACGATGTGTAGTGGAGCAGGAAAGGTTTTACCTCGTGTCTGGATGAAGAGAAGTAAGGAAGCCCATAGGATTAAGGTGGATCCTCGAACGATCATCGAGGCTATCACAAAATTAAATTCAAAGGCGCACGTGTTTAAGAAGACAGGAGCAACGCATTCTTCTGCTCTGTTCGACGAGAAAGGAGGATTGCTGGCGTTCTCAGAAGATATAGGTAGACACAACACCGTAGATAAGGTAGTGGGTGAAGCAGCCTTTAAAGGCGTCGACTTCAAGAAGACATTCTTAGCTTCTACAGGTAGGCTGACTTCCGAGATGGTGGTTAAGGCGGCTAACGTTGGAATCCCAGTTATAGTCTCGATCTCTGCTCCCACAGATAGAGGGATAAAGATAGCGAAGCTTGCTGGTCTAACGTTGGTGGGTTTCGCTAGAGGAAAAAGATTCAACGTTTACACTCATCCAGAAAGAATTTTGAAGGTCCCTTCTCAGACCGGAGACGGAATGCCTCTACGTCTAAAAACGTTTAGATGTCTCTCGAAAGATTCAAGATAAGATTTATATACGATGTATCTGATCGATTTAGGGGTTGAGGTCTACTTCGTGATGAGCCCGGTTAACGTGAAGACATACACGTATAGATGGTTCTTCCGTTATTATGGGCTCTAGCGGAGAAGACCGGTGAACAAACGAATCTTGTCCGTGTTTTCTCCGTTTTATATGTTTTGGGAGGTGTGATCGAGATCGAGAATAAAATATTGGTCGTTAAGTTCGGTGGAAGCAGTCTAGCAGGCGGAGAAAAGATAGCGAAAGCGGCTAGGATGATAGCTAAAAAACTTAAAGATGGAGTGAAAGTAGTGGTTGTCGTCTCCGCTATGGGAAGGACAACCGACGAGCTCCTAAAGACCATAGACTCTGCATCGCTATCTAAAGCTAAGCCAGCCGATATAGCCGACGTCCTGTCGATGGGAGAAAGGACGAGTGCAAGGATATTCTCTGCAGCGTTGAATTCCTTAGGTTTTAAGGCCAGATACCTCGACCCACAGGACGAGAAGTGGCCTATAATAACGGACGATTCCTTCATGAACGCTGAACCGATACTAGACAGGTCTCTGGAGGCGATAAGGAAGATTCTGTTACCCTTACTGGAGAATAATGTGACACCCGTTGTCCCCGGCTTTATAGGTAAAACCTTGGATGGAAGGATCACGACGCTGGGTAGGGGTGGAAGCGATACGACAGCCTTCTTAATTGCGCAGGCACTCTCGGCTGGGGAGGTAATCTTAGCGACGGATGTAGACGGAATAATGACGGCGGATCCAAAGCTGGTTAAAGGCGCTAGAAAGATCGACGAGCTTAAGGTGGAGGAGCTTATAGGTCTCACAAACTCCGGAAAGAAGTTTATCCATCGTAAAGCTTTAAGGTATAAGCCAGAGGAAATCGACGTTAAGATCGTAAATTCCGCTCGAGGAGACCTAAACGTGGAAGGAACGATAATCACAGGATCCTTCCCTAAAGACCTCTCGATTTCGATCCATGAATCTCCAGCGGTGGCTGTTACGATCGTTGGTAAGGAGCTTTCTAAGGCGAGTAGGGTTATGTTAAGTCTGTTCGGCGAGCTGGAGGAAAAGGGTATAGACTTGCTTGGAATGTCTATCGACTACAACTCCTTGATCATGTATCTCCCAGAAAGCGCTGTACAGCAGGTTCTCGATGGATTTCATGGAGTAGTGTTAAAGAGTGATAGGGTTCTCGCCTTGGCTGTGAGTCCAAAGCTCGCATTGATAAGGGTTAGAGGGGCATATCTATCTGAAACTCCTGGTGTTTTAAACACTCTTTCAGAGGCTATCTACTCCCGAGGCATGAACATCTACGGTGTCTTTACCATAACATCGAGTATATGCCTGTTTGTGGATTGGAGTAAACGCGTTGAAGCGCTTGAGACCTTAGAGGAAACGGTTAAACGATTTAAGCTGGAGGGCGAGCTGTTCAGGAAAGATAATAAGCCTCTTACGTGAGAAATATTGATTAAAGCTTTTGTGGTGTAGAGGTTGAGAGAGCTCTGGCTTAAAGTGGATCCCTCATTGTCTTCTGAAGCTAAGTCTAACATAGTTAAAGCTACGACGAAGTATTGCGACGGATACGTCATAGTTGGGGAAGACGCAGATTTAGTTAGGGAAATATGGAGAGGGAAGCTAGCGTCAAAACATGGTGGCGACGTCGTCCTAGTAGACTCCCCTCAGGAAGTCGTGGAAGCTAAAAATAAAGGGAAGGAAGCTATGGCCTTAATCGATTTAAAGAGCCCGGAGGACTTAAAAGTCGTCTCGGAGTATGTCGAGTCTTCCTGCGACTACATAGCGGTTAAATGTGAAGACTGGAAGGTTATCCCTGTAGAGAACTTAATAGCTCACACGCGAGGTAAAGCAAAGCTTTTAGCGTTCGTCTCAAGCGTAGAGGAGACGAAGCTGATGCTCGAGACTTTAGAGTTAGGCGTAGACGGTGTAGTGGTCGAGGGAGCAAGCGCCGAGGCTGTGGGGCCTATATATCAGGTTGTTAAATCGACCCGGACACGCGTGGATGAGCTAGAAGAGGCAGAGAAAATTCGGTTAACCGTTGCGAAGATAGTGGGAACCAAACAGTTGGGTTCAGGGGCTAGAGTATGCGTGGATACATGCGAGCTCATGAGGGAGGGTGAAGGTATGCTCGTCGGGTGTCAATCTTCAGGTCTATTCCTCGTTCAAGCGGAGGTTCAGGAGACTCCTTACGTTGCCTCTAGGCCTTTCAGGGTTAACGCAGGACCTGTAGCCCAATATATTTTGGCGCCGGGAAATAAGACACGTTATCTTTCAGAGCTTAAGTCGGGAGAGGAGGTTTTGATCGTAGACCGGGAGGGTAGGGTGAGGAGCGCTAACGTCTGTAGAGTTAAGATCGAGTGGAGGCCCATGATGCTCATAGAGGCTGAACATGAAGGTAGAAGGTTGAAGGTCATACTGCAGAATGCGGAGACTATCCGAGTTGTGACTCCTGAGGGAAGTAAGTCTGTAACAGACCTGACGGAAGGTGACGAAGTTCTTCTATACGTTCAGAAGGGTGGAAGGCATTTCGGAATGCTTGTTGAAGAAGAAAGAGTGATAGAAGCTTGAAGGCCAAGATCTGCGTTCCAGTCGCTGCTGAAACTACTTCTAAAGTAATAGAGCTCATTGAGAGGGCGGAGTCTCTAGGTGCAGACCTCATCGAGGTCCGGTTTGACTATCTAAACTTAACCGGTGAGATACGTAGGATAGCTAGGTCTACGCCTTTGCCCTTGATAGCGACGAACAGAAGGTTCGATCAAGGTGGAAGAAGACGGCAAGATGAAAGCGACCGAATACGCTCCTTACTGGACGCTTCGAAACACGGGTTCGAATATGTGGACTTAGAACTTAATACTCCTGGACTCCGATCCGTAGTCGAGAAGGTTAGGAGCTTAGGTTCAGAAGTAATACTCTCTTACCATAATTTCGACTGTACACCTCAAGAGAAGGATCTCGAGAAGATAGTGGAAGAGATGGTCTCTAAAGGCGCTAACATCTGTAAAGTCGTCACTACAGCCAGAAAGTTTGAGGATAACCTAGTCTGCCTCAACCTACTAAAAAACGTGACTAAAAAATTTAGGGTGACGTGCTTCGCAATGGGAGAGCTAGGTCTGCTCTCAAGGCTGCTCTCACCCTTGGTCGGCGGATACTTCACTTACGCCTCGATAGCTGAAGACCTAGCCACAGCACCTGGCCAGGTAAGCATACGAGAAATGAAAGAGTTCTATGAGGTCTTTGGTGTTTGATATGGAGATATCGGGTAGAACGAAAGTATGCGCCCTGATAGGAGACCCTGTTGAACACTCGCTTAGCCCAATCATGCATAACGCTGCCTTCAAGCATTTAGGCCTCGACTACGTATACCTGGCGTTTAGGGTTAGAAAAGAGGAGCTTAAAGACGCGATTAACGGAGTTAAAGCCCTAAAGATTTACGGTTTAAACGTAACTAAACCGCTTAAGGTCGACATACTCTCCTTGCTTGACCACCTCGACGAGTCTGCCTTAAAGGTTGGGGCCGTCAACACGGTCTTACGGATAGGAGACAAACTGATAGGATACAACACTGATGGGATAGGAGCTCTCGAAGCCTTGAGAGAAGCCAGAGTAAGCCTTGAAGGT
>CAZVJZ010000009.1:4507-11417 GCA_964627655.1 uncultured Candidatus Bathyarchaeia archaeon | reverse complement strand
CTCGGTGCTGGAGGAGCGGCAAGAGCCGTAGCTTTCGCCTTAGCACCCAAAGTAAAGGAATTAGTCATACTTAACCGTACGGTCACGAAAGCGAAGTCTCTTTCACGAGACCTTAAAAGTAAGCTAGGTGTAGAGACACGTTTCGGCGGTTTAAGCGAGGTCGAAAAGGAGAAGGAACTAGAGGACGCCGATTTACTGATAAACGCTACGTCGGTCGGTATGAAACCAAACGAGAATCTAAGCCCTGTCGACCCAGAACTCCTCAGACCAGACCTCACAGTTTTCGATATCGTCTATAACCCGATCGAGACTAGGCTGCTGAGAGAGGCCAGGAAGGTTGGAGCAAAGGTCGTGAATGGACTAAGTATGCTGCTGTTTCAGGGTGCGGCTTCCTTCTCCATCTGGACTTGTAGAGAGCCTCCACTAGAAGTTATGAGAGAAGCCTTGAAATCGGCTTTAGAGGAGAGAGCCGGTGACTAAGGGGTATGGAAGAGCAGTCGCCTATGGTGCGGTAACCATAGTGAACGCCATAGCCTGCGGCTATGGTGCAGCTTTAGGCATAGACCTATGGACAGAAGCAGCTGTCGAACTCACAGGCAAGCCCGGTGTCGTAGAGGGTAAAATACTAAGCGATCCGTCTGAGAGGACAAATCTCATAGAGAAAACCGTGAAGCATGTTCTCAGATACTTCCGGTTGGAGGAGAAGTTCGGCGCCTACGTCGAGACTAGGTCGAACATTCCGATAGCTAAAGGCTTAAAGAGTAGCAGCGTAGCAGCCAACGCTATAGCCCTAGCAACCCTATCCGCTTTAGACAGAACCCTAGACGACCTAACAGTCGTTAAGCTAGGCGTAGAGGCTTCGATCGAGGCCGGCGTAACCGTGACCGGAGCTTTCGACGACGCATCCGCATCATACTTCGGGAATGTGACGGTTACAGACAACCTAAAAAGAAAGATACTTAAGACCTTCAAGCCGGAAGTCGAAAATGTACTTATCTACGTACCGGCGGGGAAGTGCTACACCATAGAGTCGGACGTATCCAAAATGAGGCTTTTTGAAAGGGAGGTTAAAGCTATCCATAGGTTAGCCTTGGAAGGCGACTACTGGACGGCGATGACCCTAAACGGAATTCTTTACTCAAGTATCTTAGGCTTCGATCCGGAAATCGCTGTAAGCGCACTCGAGAACGGAGCCATAGCAGCCGGCCTCTCAGGTAAAGGTCCAGCAGTAGCGGCTGTAGTCTCAGACAGAGAGTTGGCTCAGGTCGAGAGGGCTTGGAGTAAGCTAGAGGGGGAGATAATCCGGAGTAAGGTAAACAGGAGGAAAGCCCACATCTTAGAGTGACCGTAGATGACAGACGCTGTAGTAAGGAAGACGGAATCCCTTTATGGAAGCATTCAGGCTCCACCATCTAAAAGTTATACCCATAGAGCCGTAATAGCGGCCTCGCTTTCCGAAGATAAATCCTTAATCAAGAACCCTTTGATATGTGACGATACACTCGCCACGATAGACTCCTGTAAATCGCTGGGAGCTGAGATACAGGTTGAAGCAGGCTTGATAGAAGTTTCAGGGAAAGATAAGCCGAGCACTCCTGAAGACGTCATATTCTGTAGAGAAAGTGGCTCCACGATCAGGTTCTTAACTCCTATCTGCGCCTTAGCTCCCGGCATATCCATCCTAACCGGAGGGAGGAGCCTGCGGAGGAGGCCTATGGAACCGCTGCTCAAGACTCTACGGCAGCTAGGTGTTCGATGCTACTCGGCTAGAGGAGACGGTAGACCTCCTCTGATCGTTTTCGGCGGTGGAATTAGGGGAGGTAAGGCAGAGATCAGGGGCGATATAAGCTCTCAGTTCGTCTCGGGCCTCCTGTTTGCTTCGCCTAAAGCGGATTCAGACGTGGAATTAATCCTCAAGTCTCCCTTGAAGTCCAAGCCATACATAGACATGACGATCGATATCCTACAAAAGTGTAGTGTAAACGTGGTCTTTAAATCTGATAAACAGGCCTTTATCGTAGAGTCAGGACAGGTTTATGCTCCTCTAAACTACGAGGTGGAGGGCGACTACTCCTCTGCCGCTTTTATACTCGCTGCTGCAGCGCTCGTCGAGTCGAGTGTCGAAGTAACGAACCTAAGGAAAGACTCTATTCAGGGGGATAGAAAGATAGTGGATATCTTAAGAGAGATGGGTGTCAGGTTAGAGGTTAAAGCGGATAGGGTTAAGGTTAAAGGTTGTAAAGGCTCTTTAAGCGGTGTGAGGTTTAACGCGGACGACAACCCTGACCTCGTTCCTGTATTAATGGTTTTAGGCTGCATTGCCGAAGGGGAAACCATTATAGAAGGGGTTAAAAGGCTGCGATGGAAGGAATCGGATAGAGTCGAGGCTTTAACTATAGAACTAGGGAAGCTTGGAGGAGAGGTTAGACAGGTGAACGATGAAATCATCGTTAAGGGATCTAGAAAACTTAAAGGAGCCGACCTAGACTGTCACGGCGACCATCGGGTGATGATGGCGTTAACGGTTGCGGCCCTAGTTTCTGAGGGCGAAACGAGGATTCATGGAGTCGAATGTGTAAGCAAATCTTATCCAAACTTCATTCAAGACATAACTACTCTGGGGGGAAGGATCTCTGTCCGGTAACTCGATCGGGAAAGCGTTCACGATAACATGCTTCGGGGAAAGCCACGGAAAACTTATAGGCGTAACCATAGACGGGTGTCCAGCAGGACTAGAGCTAGGAATAGAGGATATCCAAAAAGACTTGGATAGACGGAGGCCTGGAGTCGGGCCGTTCGTCTCCCCAAGGCTAGAAAGAGACGAGGCAGAACTGGTTTCAGGCGTCTTTAGGGGGAAAACTACAGGCGCGCCTATAACGATAATCGTCTATAACAGAGACGTGGATTCGAGGCCATATGAAGAGATAAGATACACCCCGAGACCTGGGCATGCAGACTATCCGGCTGAGGTGAGATATGGAGGCTACCAAGACTATAGAGGTGGGGGAAGGTTTTCTGGCAGGATAACGGTTGCTTATGTAGCTGCAGGCGCCGTAGCCAAGAAGCTATTGAAGATCGTGAAGATCGAGGTTCTTGCCCACACTGTGCAGGTCGGTAAGGTGACACTATGTAAAAACGTCTCCTACGATGATATTCGAAAAGAGGTTTACAGAAACCCTGTTAGATGCGCAGACCCCGAAACGGCCGATAGAATGCTCGAGGAGATAAGAGCCGCCATGAGCGATAGGGACAGTATAGGCGGGATAATCGAAGGGATAGCCCTCGGTGTTCCGGCTGGATGGGGCTTTCCCATCTTCGATTCGATAGATGCAGACTTAGCTAAGATGGCCTTCAACATCCCTGGGGTGAAGGGTGTCGAGTTTGGTTCGGGCTTTAAGGCGGCCTCGATGAGAGGTTCAGAGAACAACGACCAATACACTATAAAGAACGGCGAGGTAGTGACGGAGACGAATAATTCAGGCGGTGTGCTGGGAGGCTTATCGAACGGGATGCCTATCAGGATGAGGGTTGCATTCAAGCCGACGGCTTCGATTCCACGGAGACAGAAGACTGTCGACCTTAGAAAGCTGAGAGAAGTAGAGTTAGAGTTGAGGGGTAGACACGATCCATGCATAGTTCCCAGGGCTGTCCCGGTCGTCGAAGCTTGTATGGCGATAGTCCTGGCGGACCACGGTATCAGGATAGGAGCGATCCCTCAAGTTCTAGGTTAGACGCTACAGGAGCATATAACCCTCGCTAATCTCTCTACCTCAGACTCTTTTATCTCTTCCCAGACCCCTCTACTCGGCACATTATAGATCGGTCCACTTACCTTCTCGTTGTAGAACGGCCTATTGCAGCCTGGGCAGCCAGAAGTCATGAAAGGCTCTCCAGATTCTAAGATTCTATATAGACGCTCTCTCGGAAGCGGGAAGCACTCTATCTCCTCAGACTCGTTGAACCTTAAATCTTCATAGCGAATCGTCTTGTTGACTATCAGGTGGCGGGCGACCTGTATCCGGCGATAACTCTCTACAGTAGGAGGTTTCAGGTTTTCGAGTCTCGTACCCGGAATCGGTGTGAAAGCGAAGAGCGCAGGTAGGATGCCCCTGTCAACACACCACTGGATAGTGTTTACCATGTCCTTCTCCTTCTCACCTAAACCGACGATCAGATGTGTAGTCACTTTGCCTTTCCCGAAGACCTCGACGGCCTCGAGTAGCGCTCTAACCTGGCTTTCCCACCTGTAAGGTCCGCCAACCCCTGAACCCTTAACCTTCTCGAATAAGTCTTCAGTCGCGGCGTCGAGGGAGACCTCTATTCGGTCTAAGCCGGCCTGTAACAACTTCTCCATGTATTCTTTAGGTAGAGGCTGAGATGAGAGGGAGACAGGCACGTTCGACGCTCTTTTTAACTCCGCCAGTATGTAAGTTATGTCTTCTAGAACACCCTTATAATTCAGGGTTTGGATGCAGACCCTCCGTATCTTCCCCTCCGAATACGCTGAAGCTATCTTCTCCTTAACTTCGCTCAAAGGGAACGGAGGCCAGATAACTCTCGAGAGCATGTCTCTCCTAGCCTTACTAGACCTTGCTTGAGCACAAAAACTGCAGTTTGCGGCGCATCTACCCTCTGTGTAAGTTAACAGGTATATGGTGGTGGGTGGAGCTTTTAAGAGACCGTTAACCAGACCTAAGACTATCGCAGACCCTGTAGACACCCGTATAACTTTCGGCCTCTCTAAGGTCATGTCTAGACGCCTACGCTAAGTTTCTTCTTTCTCCACCTGTAAGATAGGTTTATGGAAGCATGAATATTTGCCTGTGTGGCAGCATGGCCCGACTTGGTGGACCTTGAAGAGGATGGCATCGTTGTCGCAGTCCAGTATCACGTCTCTGAGTAGGGAGTAATGCCTACTACTTTCGCCTTTAAGCCATATCCTCTGCCTAGTCCTGCTCCAGTAGTGCATTAGCCCTGTCTCTAGGGTCAGTGTTAAGGCCTCTCTGTTCATAAAGGCCTGCATCAACACGGTTCCTGTATCCTCGTCTTGAACTACCACAGGGACCAAGCCGCCTAGCTTCTCGAAGTTAACCTTATCCGCGAACCTCTCGGCTTCAGACCTACTTAACCTCAAAAATCCAAGAGTCCTCCTACGCTAGTCTATAAGGCTTTAGTCTCCCTCTTCACCTTCTCGATAGCCTCTCTAAGGTTAAGCCTCCCCTCATAGATCGCCGTGCCTACTATTACTCCCTCAACTCCTGTCCGCGACACTTTAAGTATATCGTTTAAGTCTCTAATCCCGCCGGAGGCGATTACTGGAACCCTGACCCTTGAGACTAAGGCTGATATCTCGTCTAAGGCTGGACCCGTTAAGGTTCCGTCTCTACCCACAGAGGTGAAGATTATGGAGCCTACGCCTGACTCCTCGAGGAGCTCTGCGTACTCGAGATAGCTTATGTTGGACTTGGATTTCCAGCCTTCGATCATTACTATGCCTCTCCTAGAGTCTACTGCCCCGGCGATCCTCTCGCCGCCGAAACGCATAACCGCTTCCCTAAGGAAGCCGGGGTCTCTTATGGCTGCTGTACCTATAACAACTCGAGATACACCTATCCTGAAGAGGGATTCGGCTCTTTCGAGGCTCCTCACTCCTCCACCGACCTGAACCTCGACATCTACCTCCCTGACTATTCGGGATACAGCGTTTAGGTTGTCTCCAAAGCCTAAAGCAGCGTCTAAGTCGACTATATGAAGAAGCTCAGCGCCCTGATCGACGAAGAGTTTAGCAGGTTCTAGTGGGTCGTCGTAGTAGACCTTCACTCTCTCCGGATCTCCCTGAACTAAACGTACACACTTGCCGCCCATTATATCGACGGCCGGTATGAGTATCAGGTCCTCCACCACACCCTAACCTATAAGACTCCCTTAACGCTTGGCTTCTTCTTCTTAATCCTCTCGTCGATCACAGAAGCCTCCCTGATGGCTACCGCTAACGCTTTAACCGCCGATTCGACCTTATGGTGGTCGTTTTCTCCATAGAGTATCGATAGATGTATGTTCGCTTGTAGAGACTGACCGAACGAGAAGAAGAAGTGTTCGATATCCTCCGTCTTTAAGCCTTCGACGTCCACTCCCTTAAGCTTCAGGTCTAACCTAACGTATGGTCTCCCTCCGAGGTCTACGGATGCTCTGGCTAAGGAGTCGTCCATCGGAACTAGGGCGTATCCGAACCTTCTTATCCCGGTTTTCTCCCCGAGAGCTTTGCGTAGACCTTCTCCTAAAGCTAAGCCTACATCCTCCACTACGTGATGCACTAGGTCTCCGGAAGCCTGAACATCTAAGCTCCAGTAAGCGTGCTTAGCTAGGGTGGCTAACATGTGGTTCAGGAAAGCCACCTTAGTATCAACTCTTGATTCGCCTTCTCCGTCGACCTTGAGGCTTAACTCGATGTCTACTTCTCTCGTCATCCTCTTAACCCTAGCAGACCTCAATTCATCCTCCTCCGCATATATCTCTAAACACTACGGCCAACTCGTTAACGTCGTATGTAATAATATCCGCACCCAACTCCATATATCTATTTGCAAGCTTCTCCCTATTTGGAGACGAGGAGAGTACCCCAAAGAAGTAGACATTATCTGCCCCCCTTTTACGTGCGTTGACCACTGTTAAGAGGTCTGAGACCGAGTCTCCAATGTAAGCTACGAACCCTTCAGGAACGCATCTCTCAACTAGTTCTAGAAAGAGCGTGGGGTCAGGCTTACTTAAAGTAGCTTTAATTCCAGCCTTTCTTAGCTCATCCTCTCGGGTAGAGATATCCTCGATGAAAACCAGACATTCAGGCTCGAAATATTCAAGGAAACCTCTCCTCCTTAAGTGGTAGAGAGCTTGCTCTCTACTTCTCTCAGAG
>CAZVJZ010000009.1:0-4497 GCA_964627655.1 uncultured Candidatus Bathyarchaeia archaeon | reverse complement strand
TTTTTAGCCAGCACCCTCAGGGTTTCAGGTGTAGGGATGAACTCTTCTCTCTCCATGAAGCTCTCCTCGAAATCGAAGAAAGGCTCCTTATGATAGAACTTTCTGAAGAGTTTTCCGCCGAGGAAGGACTCCTCGAACAGCCTTCTAAGCAGGTCCGGTCTGTGGATATCGTAGGGGATCATCCTCGAAGCCAATTCTAGACTTTCTTCTCTAGGTTCTGGGAAGAATCTGACTAAAGTAGCCTTAATTTGTTCAGGGTCCCCACTATCGCACAGCTCGAGGAAGGATTCGAGTCCAAACTCACCCGACTCCTTAGCGGACGCTAGGTCTTCGACGCTTATACTTAGTCTATTAAGCTCTATCCCGACGGCTTTAAGCTCGGCTAAGAAGTCTTGGAGGCTTATAAACTTCAATTCTTGTAGCTTCCTCTTCGCATTCTGGTATACGTCTTTTTCTATCAGCCTCCTGAAGATGGTCGATAAGTAGTATAGAATCGCTGCGTAGGTTAGGTTCCAATCGTTGTTAAACAATCCTGTATCCTTAAACCTCTGAACGTCATCTAAGTCTATTAATAGACATGGCTTACCCTTAAGACCCAAGATCTCTAGGAAATAGTAATCCACAACTTTCACTATGTTTCTTCTGAAGGAATGTAGACTCTGGACTAGGACGCCGTCGAAATCGAAAATCAACCTCCTAACTTCGCAGAGCCTCCTTTTGACTTCATCTCTGACGTACATCGATCATCATCCAGTAAACCTTCTAATCCTCGAGGCACTCCTTGAGAGCCGAGATCAAGAGTTCGTTCTGTTCAGGTCTACCGACGGTTACCCGAATACAGTCTGAGAGGAGGGGTTTATCTGAAACGTCTCTAACCAGTATTTTTCTCTCTCTTAGCCTCTCCTTTAAATCCTTAGGAGTCAATCCCTCCTTGACTATCTTAACGAGTATGAAGTTTGTCTTCGACGGGTAAGCCTTTATTCCCTTAAGCTTCCCGAGGGCTTTTCTTAGCCTTTCACGCTCCTCCACGATCTCCTTTACCTTCTCCTCAAAGTAGCTCCACATATTCAAGGCTCTTTCCACCACGAGCTGGGTGAGCTGATTCACATGGAAAGGATGAGTGGCCCTATTCATGTACTCGACTACTTCAGGGGTGGAGACTAAGTATCCACATCTAATACCCGCGAGGCCGAAGACCTTAGAAAAGGTTCTCATAACGGCTAGGTTCTCATGCTTCCAGACATCGTCTATCATGGAGTAATCGGCGAACTGGACGTAGGCTTCGTCGAGGACTACCAGAGCATCCGTCTCCAAGATCCGCTCTAGATCCTCTCTAGGAAACTGGTTTCCGGTTGGATTGTTCGGAGAACAAACGATCACTAGGGAAACCTTATCTTTGGAGCGTTCAAGAATCTTCTCGACGTTTAAGCTAAAATCGGGGTTGAGTAGGACAGACTTCAATTCCCCCCCATAAAGACTTGTGAAGTAGGAGTACATTCCAAACGTCGGCTCGACGACTAAAACTCCGCTTCCCTTCCTCACATAAGTCCTGAAAAGCGTGTCCATAACATCGTCTAACCCATTACCGACATACACCATAGACTCCTCGACTCCTAGAAATCTAGAGATCGCCTTAACTGCTAAACCGGCTAGCTTATCCGGATACTTCCGGTAGTCGAACTCCTTGCAAGCATCTTGTATCAGTCTATTTATAACCTTCGACTCGACGAAGAAATTCTCATTCATGTTTAACCTAACGTAGTCTTCAGAGAAGTCGCTCTCGACGTTGACTGCTTGAAGCCTAGCTACTTCTTTACGAACTATCCTCTTGAGGTTTATCTTCCCCACCTTAAAGCCTCCTCCTCGACTCGAGAGAGCGTGCGTGAGCCTCCAACCCTTCCATCCTTGCGAGCTTGATAGCTGCGTCGCTTAGCAGTTTGAACCCCTCCTTATCGCATTTAAGGACGTTAACTGCCTTAAGAAAGTCCTTGACGGATAAGGCTGAATAGACCTTAGCATACCCGCCTGTAGGTAAAACGTGGTTTAAACCAGAGGAGTAGTCACCTAAAGCTACAGGAGAAAACTCACCGACGAAGACTGCACCAGCGTTTCTAATCTTACCTGCTATGGATTGCGGGTTCTCCGCTAAAACTTCGGCGTGCTCAGGAGCTATCAAGTTAACTATGTCGACCGCTTCATCTAAGTCTTTTACGATCACTATGTAACCGCTCCTCTCTAGAGACTTCTTAGCTATCCCCCTTCGGTCGACTTCGGTTAAAAGACGTTTAATCCTCCTTTGAACTACAGTAGCCAAACGTTCGCTGTCGGTCAGCAGTATAGTAAACGCGTTCACGTCATGTTCAGCCTGAGCTACAAGGTCGTAAGCGACAAGCTCAGGATCAGCGTCGTCGTCTGCTATAACCGCTATCTCGCTCGGCCCAGCGGGCAAGTCTATCGCAACATCTAGATTCACCTCTAGCTTCGCCGCGTTGACGAAGATGTTTCCTGGACCGACTATCTTGTCGACTTTAGGTATCGATTGAGTGCCGTAAGCTAGAGCCGCTATAGCTTGTGCTCCACCTACCCTAAATATCCTGTCTACTCCAGCTATGTGAGCGGCTACTAGGACATGTGGGCTTACTTCCCCTTTTCTCGACGGAGGAGAGCAGAGGAATATTCTGTTAACTCCGGCAACCTTGGCAGGAATCGTGCACATGAGGACTGTGGACGGATAGCTTGCAAGCCCTCCAGGTGCATATACTCCGATGGACTCTAGTGGCAGGAACTTCTGGCGTAGCTCTATCCCCTTGAAAGGTGAGAAGACTACTTCCTTGGGCATCTGAGCTTTGTGGAATTTGAGTATAGAATCTGCAGCGAATCTTATGGCTTTAACTTCCTCCTCTCTGAGTTTGCTGTATGCATCGAGTATCTCTTTTTCAGGGACCTCCAGCCCTCTCTCCGTGAGATCTACACCATCGAACCTTAGGGTGTATTCAAAAAGCGCCTTGTCTCCTTCTTTCCTTACAGAATCCACTATCCTGCGTACGTCTTTCATTACAGCGGAAACTTTTAATTTGCCTCTCCTCTTCACCCGATCGAGATCCTCACTCAAGAATCTTGAGCTTGAAACGACTTTCATTCAGGAACACCGGACTCTCATTCAAGAAATAGCCGGCTATCTCGGCTTAAAGAGTTTTTTAGGAGTCTCCCGTCCTCTTCTCTGTGTCCAGTAACCATGAGAGAGGGATGTCTTGGTAAGTTCCGTTTGGCAGGGTTCTCCTGATCGTTATAGGTAGAACTCCGCTCTCGAACTCCCTTAAAGCGATGTCTATCGGGTTAGTTAAACTTTTTTCGAGTTTAATTAAGACAGGCGCCCCCATAGCTATCTGAAGCGCTCTAGCACCGACTATCCTAGCCTTCTCGAAACGCGTAACTTTCGGAGGACCTATCAAGATTTTCTTATCGGAAGTTAAAACCACCTATGTTTCACAGCTCCAAGTCTTTAAGGTTAGTTAGATTGATATGAGGACTAGAATGTTCTTTTATATATACTTTATTTTTTGATCAGGCATCTATTCACCGTAAAATCTATTCACTCCACGAGAGATTTTCGCCAAAACTTAAAAACTTTTCTATCTTCCACTATAATTCAGTTGGCAGGGCTGAGCATAGATTAAACGGTGGGTGAATTATCCATGAGTGACTATAGGCCTAGAGTAAGAGATGTAGGTATAGAACTTGGAGACTATAACCCGGGCAAATTCAACGCGATCACAGATGTTGAAGGTGTGAAAGTTGGTCACGTCACCCTTATCGAGGGTGAAGGCGCCTTAAACCCCGGTAGAGGTCCTGTGAGAACAGGGGTTACAGTGGTGACTCCGCATGGAGGAAACCTTTTTAGAGAGAAGGTTCAAGCCGGAGTATTCGTTTTAAACGGTTTCGGGAAATCTGTAGGCCTGACCCAAATCGAGGAGTTAGGGAACATCGAGACACCTATACTGTTAACGAACACCCTTAACGTCGGTATAGTAATGGATGCGCTTATAGAATATATGCTGAAGGAAAATCCGGAGATAGGGGTCACCACCACCTCCGTGAACCCAGTTGTCTGCGAGTGCAACGACTCTTTCCTTAACGACATAAGGGGACGTCATGTTAAGCATAGACATGTGTTCGAGTCCTTAAAGAAAAGCCATGGAGGAGAAGTGAAGGAGGGTTCTGTAGGCGCCGGCACCGGGATGTCAGCTTATGGGTTTAAAGGGGGAATAGGCACGTCTTCACGGGTCTTAGCGAGGGGGGACGGAAGATATACCGTCGGAGTTCTAGTCTTATCGAACTTTGGGAGGAGAGAAGACTTACGTATAGACGGGGTTCCTGTAGGTAGGGAGCTTCGGCTTTACGGATCAGAGAGCGAGCGGAGAGAAGGCTCCGTAATAGTAATAATCGCTACAGACGCTCCACTGAACCCTCGTCAGCTCAAGAGGGTTGCTAGAAGAG
>CAZVJZ010000008.1:0-24821 GCA_964627655.1 uncultured Candidatus Bathyarchaeia archaeon | reverse complement strand
TAGGGAGTAAAGCGTTAAACACGAACATCGAGGTCATAGGCATCAGTATAAGCCCTGGAGAGGATAAAGAGGGTAGAGTGGCTAAGATGGTTAACGAAGGGGCGAAGCTACTAGACGTAGACGTATCGGTCGGAGAGAAGGACGTAAACATCATACACGACTATCTGGGAGGAGGCTATGCGGTCGTCGACGAGGACGTGATAAGAGCTATAGAACTCGTGGCTAAGACAGAGGGGATATTCCTCGACCCAGTCTATACGGGAAAGGCTATGGCAGGCTTAATAGACATGGTTAGAGACGGAAAGTTCGATAGAGATGAGAATATAGTCTTCCTTCACACAGGCGGAACAGCTGCACTCTTCCCCTACAGAGAACCGATAAAAAATATACTAAAGGGCGAGAAGCCTACCTGGCTGAAGCCTCCTTGGTATTATAGGGAATGATTCTACGACTTAATCTTCTTGATGAGCCAGACGACACGTTCACCGAAATTTCTGATAGTCCTTATACCTTCCTCATCGTTTTTTACTTCTCCAGGGTTTCTACCGAACGCAACGTTCCAGTAAGTTGAGCCTGGAACGATCATTCCTTGATGAAGGAAGAAGAAGAGTAGCTCGGCGAACGTGAAGTTCTGACCTGCCCTTCTAGCTACTACCAGCGGTCCTCCCACCTTTCCTTCGAAAACCCTTCCCTTAGCTAGGGAGAGGTAGCCGGCCCTGTCTATCAAGGCTTTAACCTGCGGGGTCGCCGACCCGAAGTATACGGGTGAACCTATTATTATCCCGTCTGCTTCAACCATCTTCTCGAAAATCTGCTGGAAGTCATCCTTTATCTTGCATTCCTTGGTCTCTCTGCAGGAAAGACAGCCGTCGCATGGCTTGACCTCTTTATCCCAGAGCGTTATGAGTTCTGTTTCTGCCCCCTGCTTCTCAGCAGAGCTTAAGGCTTCCCTGACTAGTATCTCTGTGTTTCCTCCAGCCCTCGGGCTACCAACTATACCTACGACCTTAATGCGCAACTTTAACCCTCCTAAAAGCGGGATAAACGTAAGTCGAAGAGGATTTAAGTTTTTAGGTTCGAGTACTCCTCAAAGGCTTTGAGGTATAAGTCAGAGAAGAACGATCTCAGGTTCACCCCCTTCTCTTTGGCTACCTTTCTTAAAACTTTATCTACTCCGGTCGAGTATTGGACAGCTCTCTTCCTGGCTTTAGCGATAGACTCGGGAATGTTCAATCTAAGGGCTAGACGTTTCAAGACTAATTTTCTCGAGCCGCCGTCGGCTAGGGAGACTTTAAGGCTGAGCGGGATGGAGAGGGCGAACTCGGCGAGATCGTAGTCCATGTATGGGAATCTAGCTTCCACGCCCGCGTGTAGACATACCTTCACGTCTCTCTCTAGGTTCTTGAGGTAGGCGTCTCTTACATCTTTAAAGAGGTTCTCAGCGAGAAGTTTGGGACCGAACCTCCTTAGGGTTTCAAGGTAACGGTGGTAGCCGCCGAACAGCTCATCGCTGCCTTGACCGAAAAATAGGACTCTACGTCCGCTCTTAGCAGCGGACTCGGCGACCCACAGAAAAGGGATAGCTACCGCATTGTCTATCGGATTCGGGCTTTCGGTTATCCAAACGACTTCAGGAAGACGTTCAACCACCTCGTCTGGGTTATAAAGCCTTAACTCGACCGGTAAACCGAGCTGCTCAGCCGCTTCCTCCGCCTTCCTCGAATCCGACAGGCCTTCTATACCAACTGTAAGTAGCTTCACGTCTGCCCCTAGCAGGTCGCATATCCGAGCGATAACCGTGCTGTCGAGGCCTCCGGAGAAAGCTAATGCAACACGCTTTACGTCGGATAAGCGTCTTTTAACAGATTTAAACAGGAGGCCTTCGAGTTTTTCGAGTATCTCCCTTCGGTTTAGCTGCGAAACTTCGGGTTTACTTATCGTCCGTATAGGCTTAAACTTGAATCCCTCTCCGTCTACCTGTGCTAGGTTTCCGGGAGGAAAAGACCTCACATCTTTTATTCCTAACGGGATGAACGCTTTACGCTCTGAAGCTACAGCGCATACGTTTCCGCTTTCGCCGTAGTATAGAGGCTTCAGGCCTACAGGGTCTCTACCTACATACAGCAGGTTCTCTCGAGCTACGGCGAAAGAGAAGGCTCCACGATAGCGGTCTATAAGCCTCCATAGACCGCTCTTCAAGTTTACCTTCAGAGTCTCTAGGGTGAGGTCGATGTCTGGGGCTGCTGAATAGAGTCTACCCTCTAAGACTAAGGCGAATCCATGGTTTACTATGGGCTGCTGAAAGTCTGTCCGAAAGACCCTGAAGAACTTATAGCCTAGAAGTGTGCTTGAAGAGGGGGCATCGCCTTTAAGAGCGTTTAGGTCTCTCGAGGCAACCTGCTCTCTATAGCTCGCTAGACCGAATGAGTCGAACCTTCCATGAGCAGTCATACTAAGCATTTTTAGGGCTTCTTTAGCAGCGTCGCCTCCGTCTTTCTTGAGAACCGCTATAAAGGAACCCATCGTACACGCTCAGCCTAATACTCTAAGACCGAACTCTGCTTCCACTCCTTCGTTTTCTTAACCCTCTCCCACTCATCTCGACCTATCAGTCCCCCGACCTCCTCCTTGATCTTCATCGCTAGCTTAGACCCTATGTTTGGAACCTCCATGAGCCTCTCCAGCGGAGTCCTCCTAAGGTCCTCGATGCTCCTAAAGCCCGCGTCGTAGAGTATACGAGCCCTAACCCTGCCTATACCTTTAATCCTCACTAGAGGTAGAAGCTCCCGCTCCACCCCCTTCTCGACCCTCTGGAGAACCTCGTTCAGCTTCGGCAGTAGTTCTGTTTGGCCGAGAAGCCTCGCCAGCTCCTTAGAGCTATATAGAAGCCATTTGGCGGACTCGATGAGTCTGAATAGGTCTCCAGGCTGCACGTGAAACCTGTTTAATATCTCGTCCTCGGTCACCTCTCTAATCCATGAGTATAGGACGTAGGCCGTCTTAACCTCCCCTAAGAACTCCTCGAAATCTATGTAGTCGCCGTACTCGTCAGGCGCCTCCACCATCAGCTCCTCCCTATGCTCCTCCAGGAACCTCTCTAAGTCCTTCATCTCGCCACGGTGGGGACGGGTCTTCGGGTACATGTCAGGTGTATGTGCGATCATGTGGAGGAAGCTTACTTCAGATATTCTTTTGGGTCTCGATAGGAGGGCGTCTCTGATTATAACAGCTGAGACGGGGTCTAAGTAGAGTTCGGAGACCCTTCTGCCGAAGCGTGTGGCCGTCAGGAAGCGTCGTTTAACCGTTATCATCTCCTCCTCGTAGAGGTAGAGGAGTATCCTCCGGATCAAGTCTCTAATCACGTTTGGGCCATACTGGTAGGAGTAGAAGGTTCTCCCGAAGAACTCGTATACTCCCTCCTCTGTGTTTGCGTAGTCGGCGGCTATGGTCGAGAGTACATGCGACCTCAAGATCCTCTCTACACCTAGCTTAGACCATATCCGCTCAGGCTCAGAGATCACGTAGTTCTCGAATAGAAACTCCATCTCCTCGTCTGTTCTAGCTACAAGCAGGGCTTCTCCGACCTTGTCGAACCTAGGTCTTCCAGCCCTACCGGCCATCTGTTTATACTCCAGAATCGAGATCGGGTAGTAACCGTATCCAGGCTCGTATCTCCGGTATTCGTGTATCACCACTACCCTAGCCGGCAGGTTAACGCCGAAGGCAAGCGTCGGGGTAGCGACTAAAACCTTTATTTTACCCTCCCTGAAAGCCTCCTCTATCTGTGTCCTCTGGTTGCTGGTTAAGCCTGCGTGATGGAAGGCTACCCCTCTCTTGATCATCTCGTACAACGCTTCGCTGAGCTTGGTCTTCTCCTCAGAGGTGAATATCCTCTCCGCAACAGACTCCAGTGAGCGTTTCATCGAGGCCGATAAGGTTTCATAGATGTGGGTGGAGGCTTTCTTAGCGAGGTTCATCGCCCCCCTCCTGGTCCCGACGAAGATCAGTGCTTGACCACCCTTCCTGACAGCGTCTAACGCTATGTTTATCGATGGGTGATTCACGTACCCCCTAACCTTAACCGTTTCCCCATCCTTGAACATCACCTCGTTCTGGAAGTACACTCCCTCCCTAAGCGGTATAGGCCTCCACTCGGTCCTCACATATTCAGCTTTCAACCACTCGGCTATCTCCTCCACGTTCTTTATGGTCGCACTTAAAGCTAAAACCTGCATGTTAGGGTTGAGCTGCATAAGCCGCGCGAGGACGACCTCTAACGTGGGCCCTCTTTCTGCGTCGTTTATCAAGTGTACTTCGTCTGCGACCGTTACTAACACCTCGTTCATCCATTCAGCCCTATGTCTCAGGAGAGAGTCTGCCTTCTCGTTTGTGGTTACGATTATGTCGTATCTGCCTAACCATTGGTCGCTGCTGTCGTAGTCGCCTGTGCTGACGGCTACTTTAACCTTGCTTCCGTCACGTTTCCTGATCGACCTATACTTCATGAACTCCCTGAACTTCTCGGAGGCTAAAGCCCTAAGCGGGGTTAGGTATAGAACTTTCCCGCCTTTCTCGAGCACGCATTTCATAGCGCAGAGCTCCGCTATCAAGGTTTTACCTGAAGCCGTAGGGCTGGCGAGAACGAGGTTTCTCCCGTCTAGCACTCCGGCTTTTATGGCGTCTTCTTGAGGCGGATAGAGCTTCTCTATTCCTAGGTTGGAGAGTAGCTCCGCAACCTCTTTCGGGACCGGTAGATCTGAAACCTTCAATGCCACATCATTTTTAGGTCTTCTTCAAGTACCCGTCTCTAGGCGAGTAGAGGGTACCCTCCTTTAACAGTTGGTTAAGCAGCCTCTCAGTTTCAGCCGGCTGTATCGAGTAATCTTTCTTTAAGATTTCTACGACTTCGCTTCTCTTGGCCATACCGTTCTCGCGTTCCAGCTCGACTACCGTGCCGAGGACTATCTGTAGTTTATCTCTCAGGCTCTTCGGCTTACCTGTCATTATGATGTCTATGTCGATCTTTCTTGAGGAGAGGTCTATCCCCACCTGTTCTAGAGACTTCTTCATTATGGCTATCGCTGCCTCAGCGTCTTCGGCGAGAACCTTATCTCGAAGGGCGCTTCTCGCTCTGGCTTCGGCGATTCTGACTAGGGACTCTAGCTGCCTAGCCGTGATCGCTATAGGGCTTCCCTCAGCCTCACTGGCTGCACGCATGGTTAGATAGAAGTCTTTTAGACGTTGAATAGCCTCGTCCGTTAAGGTCGGCTTGATGTTCTTACTGTAGCTTATGTATTTTCTTAGTAGGTCTGGGCTTATCGGAGGCTCAGCCTCCACGACTCCTCTCTTATGTAAACCTAAGATGTGCTCCGAGAGCTTCGAATCCAACTCTTTCTCAGGCTGATCCCTCAAAACGAAGATCAAGTCGAACCTAGAGAGTAGGGTGACCGGGAGGTTTATGTTCTCGGCTATGGTCCTGTAGGGTTCGTACCTACCTAGAGCAGGATTTGCCGCAGCGAGTATCGCCGTGCGGGCGTTTAAGGTGGCTACTATCCCGCCTTTAGCTACAGAGATCGTGTGTTGCTCCATAGCCTCGTGCATCGCAACCCTGTCTTCAGGCTTCATCTTATCTATCTCGTCTATGCAGGCGACGCCTTTATCGGCCAGGACTAGTGCACCCGCCTCCAAAGTCATCCCACCATCCTTCTCCCTGAGAACAGCGGCTGTCAGCCCAGCCGCTGTCGTGCCTCTACCTGAGGTGTAGAGGCCTCTAGGCGAGATCCGGGCTACGTATTGGAGAAGCTGCGATTTAGCTGTTCCAGGGTCTCCGATCAGCAGGACGTTAAGCTCTCCACGTATGTTTATGTCTGGCAGACTTTTTTGCACTCCTCCGAAGAGAAGGTACATTATAGCCTCCTTAATGTGTTCGTAACCGTATATCGACGGTGCTATAGAGCGTACGATCTTCCTGTGGATCCACGGATCCTTCGCTAGCTCGAGGATTCTTTTCTCTTCTTCCGGAGATGCTATAAGGGCCTCAGGCTCCTTACCTTTAACCTCGACGTAGTTCGCCTCTATCGATAGCTTGAAGAGCCTTAGATGTCCCATCCTAGGAAGCCTAGGCGCCGTGGCTCTAACGATCCCTGTGACCGATACGTTGTCTCCCGGTCTAGCCACGTCTACTATATCTCTACCTTGAAGGTGAACGTCCACCCATCTTGGAAGCTGACCTGGAGGTAGGTCCTCAGGTTTCTCTTGGATTCTTATCTGCTGAGCGTCCACGAAGGATGATTCCTCCTGAACGAACTCGAAGGGTCCTCTCCTTCTGCATGAAGGCTCTGTGCATTCAGAGGGGCCTGTCAAGAACGGGCCGCTTTGCTTAACATAGTTGATCTTTCCACATCTCTTACATCTGAAGGCTGCTACCGTTACTAGTGGCTGAGCGGGGGTTGCCCTGACGACTATTCCCTCGACCATTATCAGCTTTCCGATGTTCTTAGAGCCTAGCCGTCTTATGGGGGTAGGTATCGGGAGCTTTCTGAACCTAACCGTAACCTTCTCGACAGTTTCAGCATACTCTGAAGCTTCTATCCGTAGCTGCGCAAGCGCTGCTTGTTCGGCGTAGCGTAGGTACCCGTCTGGATTCTTGATGAGGTTTTCAGCTAACTCAGAATCGTATACTAGTAAGTCGTCGAAGTCTACGACTATAGACTCGCTTTCGTCGATAGCCATCTCCCCGATTTTCTTGCGGTACTTTTCCTGTTTGAAGAAGTCGAGGAACTTCTCTTGCGGGTCTAGGGTTAAAGTTTCTTCTGTCATTCTCCCACCTCTAAGCTTAGAATCCTGTTCCGCCAATCCTCGATTATCCGATGTAGCTTTTGATACAGCCACTTCTCCTCCTCAGTTAAATTCTGAACAACCCTCATAGGAGCTTCCATCGAAGATGCGAGGACCACAACCTTCCTTAACCGACAGCTCAAGATGTCCTGCGATAGCTTCCTAGCCTTCTCGTATTCGCTCACTTTCTCCGGGTTTTTAGACATCTCGTTCTTCAGGTTGTCTAGGTACCAACGGAGTAGCGGATAGAAGTGTTGGGGTAGAGGTGAAACCTGCTTTGTGGGTTGCACACGCTCGGTCCAGTGAATCTTATATAGCTTTATGGAGTCTAGGAGCTCTCCACTCCTTACCTGCGCTAAACCAGCCTTTACGAGCTCCCTAGCAACCCAGAACATAACCTTATATTCCTTACCCTCCTCGAAAGGTCCTACCTTAACTCCCCCTAACTCCATTTCAGGCAGATCTCTAGTTGAGACTACGGTTATCTCAGAGTTCTCGAATTCGAATTCTGCCTTAAGGATAGGGTCTACCGAAACTGTCAATTCGAATATCCTTCCGGGACAAAAGCTACACAATTCATACTCTTAAACGTATAACTATAAAAGATGTTCTATCATAAAGAAGGAGGGGCTGTTAAGGCCATAGTCCCAGCGTTTTAAGGGCTTCAGCCACCCTACCGACACCTAGCATTAAAGCTGCCTCCCGCATCGTAACCTCGTTCTTCTCGGCTAGATTCTTAACGTTATAGAAAGCTTGTACCATCATAGCCTCCAGCTTACGTAGAACCTCCTCTCTAGACCAATGTTCCCGGTGAAGGTTCTGAACCCACTCGAAATAGCTCACTGTGACACCGCCGGTGTTAGCGAGTATGTCAGGCACGACTTTAACCCCTTTCTCCGCAAGTATTTCGTCGGCTTTAGGTGTAGTCGGACCGTTGGCGCCTTCCACTATTATTTTAGCCTTGATTTCACCGGCGTTCTCTTCGGTTATGGTGTTCTCCATAGCTGCCGGGATCAAGACATCGCATTCCAGTCCTAGAAGCTCTTTGTTTGTTATGGTTTTTACATCCGGGAAGTTTATCACGCTTCCGGTTTTGGCTTTATGCTCATAGACCTTGTAAGGGTTTAAGCCTTCCTGCGACGTTATACCTCCCTTCGAGTCGCTTACCCCTACGATTTTAGCTCCGTGATCGTACAGTATCCTTGCGGCGTTCCATCCGACTTTACCGAATCCCTGCACTACTATACTCTTGCCTTTAACAGACTTGTCTCCTAGAGCCTCCCTAGTGCAGTAGAAGACGCCCATGGCGGTCGCTTCACCCCTAACCTCAGAGCCACCCAAGTATACTGGTTTACCTGTAACGACTTCAGGCACCAAGTAACCCTTAAATTGACTGTAGGTGTCTAGTATCCAAGCCATGATCTGGGCGTCTGTGTTCACGTCTGGGGCTGGAACGTCTCTATACGGTCCTATGATATCCATGATCATCGACGTATACCTCCTCGTTAAGCGTTCCAGCTCCCTCGCCGAAAGCTTATGGACGTCTACTGCGATTCCGCCTTTAGCTCCTCCATACGGTATCCCTGCCACAGCGCATTTCCAGGTCATCCACATCGCTAAAGCTTTAACTTCGTCTAGGTCGACTTTTGGGTGGTAGCGTATTCCTCCTTTGAAAGGGCCTAAAGCGTCTATGTGCTGTACACGGTAGCCCATGAACACCCTTGTTTCGCCGTTGTCCATCCTTACGGGAATCGAGACAACGACCGATCTTTTAGGATGCTTCAACACCTCGTATATCCACTGGTCTAAACCCAACCTCTCAGTGGCTATTTTAAGCTGCTGTAATGCTGTTTCGTATGGATTGATGTTCTCGGACATTCTTTGATCCCTTCAAGAAGAAGTTTATGTCCTAGATGAATATATTTCTTCTTTTAAGCGAGTAAAAATTTTAATTCTGTAAACTTTAACTTTCATGTGAGGGAAGGGGTTCTTGAGCGAGAGTTTAAGGAAAGAGTTAGAGATTCTGAGAGTTCTCAGTGAACATAACGAACCGATCGGCTCAACTTTAATCAGGAGAGAACTGATGAGAAGAGGGTTCTTCCTGAGCGATAGGACCGTTAGATATCACCTGCAGCTGCTTGAAGCTAAAGGTTTAGTTAAGGGTTTTGGAAAGAAGGGGAGAAGCATAACCCCCGAAGGTTTAAGCGAACTCAGTAAATCGCTTGCCTATCAGAGGATAGGATTCATAGTCACCAAGTTTCTGTCTATGGCTTACTCGGTAACTTATGACCTTGAAGTCGACTACGGCAAGGTCGTAGCTAACGTATTCATGATAGATAAGACGTTCAGGGACAAGATCTTCGACGTGGTCCATAAATTATTGGAGAACAACCTCTTAACTGCGCCTTACATTAAGGTTGTAGACGAGGGGGAGGAATACGGAGAAATCTCCGTACCTGAGGGTAAAGTAGCCCTACTCACCGTATGCAACCTGACCGTAGACGGGATTCTCATACATTCCGGGATACCTCTATTCTTTAAGTATGGAGGTTTAGTTCAGGTTCTTGACGGGAAGCCTCTTAGGTTTGTAGAGATGATCTCCTATGACGGGACCACGATTCCTCCCTTAGAGGTATTCGTCTATCGGAAGATGACCTCCATTAGAAGCGTATTGGACGCAGGGTCAGGGATGGTACCTGCAAGCCTGAGAGAGATACCCGCTCAAGCGAGGGATAGGACAGAAGCCGTTCTCTCCAAGTTGAGAGAGAAGGGGTGGGGCGGTGTACTAGCTTTCGGTAGACCGAACGAAGACTTACTAGGCGTTCCAGTCGGTTTAGATAGGTTCTACCTATGCATGGCTGGGGGGCTTATACCTGGAGCCGTCTTGATGGAGGAAGGTATTCACGTAGATACGTTTGCTCCTCACTGCCTGATCCCTGTGGACGATATGAGAAAGGTTGAGGAGTATGTCTAGCCTTCAAATTCACCACATCTTTATGTATCCAAGTCTTAAAGTAACTCTTTTCTTTTAGGAGTTAGATATTAGGGAGCGGTGGATCTCTTTGAGCGTCGAAATGTGGACTGAGAAGTATAGACCTAGGTCGCTTAGCGAGATCATAGACCAGAAGGACATAGTAAACAGGCTTATGGGCTTCGTTAAAGCGAAGAACGTGCCTCACTGTCTGTTTGCGGGTCCTCCGGGAACGGGGAAGACTACGGCTGCTTTATGCTTAGCCCATGACCTGTACGGCGAGAGCTATAGAGACTTTATAATGGAGCTTAACGCTAGCGACGAGAGGGGGATAGACGTCATCAGGGAGACCGTGAAGACGTTCGCTCGCACCAGACCTATAGGCGAAGTTCCTTTTAAGATACTGATCCTAGACGAGGCGGATAACATGACCGCCGATGCACAGCAGGCTCTCAGGAGGACCATGGAGCGTTACACAGAGACCTGTAGGTTTATCTTGATCGCCAACTTCCCAGGAAGGATAATCGAGCCTATACAGTCCAGATGCGCTCCCTTCAGGTTCACCTTCCTGAGTAGAGAGGACTTAACCGGGAGACTAAGGTACATAGCGGAGGCTGAGAAAGTCGAACTTCTAGACGACGGGATAGAGGCGATAATGGAGATAAGCGAGGGAGACCTTAGGAAGGCTATAAACATCCTTCAGGCTGCAGCCTCGGTCGGCAAACCGATAGATAAAGAGGTAGTCTACGGCGTCGTGGGTAGAGCTAATCCCTATGACGTTAGAGAGCTCATCCGGACGGCTATGGAGGGTGAATTCGTTAAGGCTAGAAATAAGCTTAGGGAGCTCATGCTTAAGTACGGCGTTTCAGGAGGCGATCTAATCAAGCAGATGCATTCAGAGATCTTTGAGCTCGACATCCCTGAGAAATGGAAGATAAGGTTGGCTTCAGCTATAGGCGAAACCGAGTTTAGGCTTATCCAAGGAGGGGACGACGAGATCCAGCTCAGCGCCCTTCTAGCCCGTCTAGTCGAGGTGGGGCAGATAATTGGAAAGAACAGGGAATAGAAGCATACCGTGGATAATCAAGTACAGACCTAGAACATTAAAGGAGGTGATCGGGAACAGGGAGGCCATAAGGAGGGTCGTGGAATGGCTTAAGAGCTGGGAGGCAGGCCCTCCTAAGAAGAGGGCTCTCCTAATCTACGGTCCTCCAGGGGTAGGGAAGACCGTGGCGGTGGAGGCTGCATCGAGAGACTTAAACCTCGAGTTAATCGAGAGTAACGCCAGCGATTACAGGAGGGATTCCGACATAAAGTCCTTTGCCGGGCTTGCTTCCCAATACTCCACGTTAACAGGTAGGAGGCGGGTTATACTTCTCGATGAGATAGATGGGATATCCGGATCCATGGATAGGGGAGGATTGAAGGCTATACTGTCTGTTATAGGTAGTACCAGATGCCCAATCGTCTTGACGGCGAACGAGGTTTTCGACCCTAGGTTTCTCCCGTTGAGGGATAAATGCTTGCTGGTCGAGTTTAGGAGGCCCTCGGTTAGGGAGATAGTTTCTCATCTGAGGAGGATCTGCCTCCTAGAGGGGATAGAAGCCGACGAGCAGGCGTTAAAATACATAGCCGAGAAGTCGAACGGAGATGTTAGGTCTGCTTTGAACGACTTGCAGGCTGCGGCTCAAGGCTTAAACAAGTTGACTATCGACGATGTTCTATGGCTGGGATACAGGAACCGTAAGGATGAGATCTTTAAAATCTTGAGGACGATCTTCTACTCTAAAAACTGTATAACCGCTAAGCAAGCCGTAGATAGAACGAACCTCGACCTCGACATGTTGTTCGAATGGATCTACGAAAACGTGCCATACCACCTAGATAGCCCCTTTGAGCTCTCTGAGGCTATGGAGGCTCTAGCCCTCGCAGACCTTTACCGTAAGAGAATAAGAAAAACGCAGAGCTGGAGTCTATTGAGGTACGTTATAGACTTGATGACAGCCGGTGTAGCTTTAGCTAGGGTCGGGAGAACAAGAAGATGGATTCCGTTCCGCTTCCCACAGAGGATAAAGCTACTCTCCTCAACGAAGAAGAGTAGAGAGATCCTCTCGAAGATAGGGGCTAAGATAGGAGAAAAGTGCCACGTCTCTTCACGTGTGGCCGTAAGAGAGATCCTACCTTACCTGCGGGTGATCTTCCAGAACGACAGGGATGCTGCTGAAGGACTCGCTAGATGGTTTGAGCTAGATAGGTCTATGATACGGCATATAATGGAAGGCTGATTTTTAACGTGGAGGCATGAAGTAGGGTCTCCTCCGCTTTATAGCTTCTATGAAGAGGTTTTTTAGCGTACCTTTATCAGCGCCGTTCCTCATCGGAGTTAGGATGTCCACCAAGTTATCTTGCCTCATAAGACAGGGTTTGAGTTTACCGTCGCTCGTTAAGCGTATTCTAGTGCAGTGCATGCAGAACTCCGTATTCTCTATCGGGGGGACAACCTCCACTTTAGCCTCTGGAAGGACGTACACTCTACGGTTCTGCATGTTTCTTCTAACCTTAACCTCTATAGCCCTCCCGCTCAGATACCTTACAAGGCCGTCTAAAGATGCGTGATGTTTCTGGTAGAAGTCTTCGTCGAGGTTTATCGGTTCGAGCTCTATCACCTGAAGTATCGTACCGGTCTCCGCAGCGAAGTCTATCATCGAGTAGACTTCGTCTGTGTTTACACCTTTCATGTATACCATGTTGAGCTTCACAGGGTTTAATCCAGCGTCCACTGCGGCTTTGATCCCTGAGATAACAGGTTTTAAGTCTCCGCCTGTGATCGCCCGGTATTTTTTCTCGTCGAGCGTCGGTAGGCTAACGTTCACCCTGTTTAGGCCGGCCTCGACCAGGTTATCTGCGTAGACATGGAGTAGGTTACCGTTAGTAGTCATCGACAGGTCTTCTATGCCCTGAATCCTCGATATGCCTTTAACGATCTCTAGGATATCTTCTCTCACAAGCGGTTCACCGCCGGTTAGTTTGACGCTTTTTATCCCTAGCTCGACGCCTAGCTTAACGATCTCGACTATCTCGTCCACGGTCATCTCTGTATCGGATCGTGTTTCTCCCTCCCTGTGACAATAAACGCATCTCAGGTTACACCTCTGCGTAACCGATATCCTAAAGTTCCTTGTAGGTCTACCAAAGGGGTCGAGCATCGCTACTTCTCCCTCGCATGTTTCACTATATGCCCGGCTTCCTTGAGTATGAGTTCCTCGAGAGCGGTCCTCACCGCATCGGGGGAGCCGGGAATGCAGAATACGGCCTTTCCTCTGGAGGCTCCGGCTATCGATCGTGTTAGTATAGCGGCTGAACCTATCTTACGGTAGCTTATCAGCCTGAATATCTCTCCGAAACCTTCAAGCGTTTTGTCTAGCATGGGCTTAACGGTCTCTATAGTCACGTCTGAACTCGTTATCCCTGTTCCCCCACAGGTTAAGATTACGTCCACTTCTCTGGATGAAAGTGCCTCTTCCACGGCTTCCCGGATCTTTTCAGGCTTGTCTGGAACTATCTTCCGGAACGAAATTTCATGGCCTTGACCTCTCACTAGATTCTCTATGAGGTCTCCTGACGGGTCTTTTACATCGCCTCCAAGCCTGAGCTTCTCATACCTCGACGTGCTGCAGACTATAACAGCGTACTTTAGCTTCGACGGGGCTTCAGCCTTATGTTTCTTCGAGGTCTCACTCATCAGGCTTTCCCTTTATCTTGCGTAGAACACATATATGTTCGATGGCAGTATTTGGATATTCCCCTTTCTCGTCTTTCTCGTACTGCTTAGTCATGTCCCAGATCGTTAGGAGGGCTGTCGATACGGCTGCGAGAGCCTCCATCTCGACCCCGGTTTGGGCTTTAGTCCTCACCGTGGACTCGACGGCTATCCTAGAGTCGTCGAGAAACTCGAATTTTAGGGATACGTTGGTTAATGGGATCTGGTGGCATAGAGGGATCAGGGAACTCGTGTTCTTCGCCGCTAAGGTAGCCGCTACTTTAGCGACCGTTATGGGGTCGCCTTTCGACACCTTACCCTCCTTCATGAGCTTTATGGTTTGAGGCTTAAGCCTAATTATTCCCCGAGCCTTAGCCTCCCTGTAAACCTCGGGTTTACCGCTGATATCTACCATGCTCACCTCAACCACGACCTAATGGAAAGTGAACGTTCAGGCCGGTCAACTCTTTAAGAGGGTTTCTGAAGGGGATCGAATCTTCTTGAGTCCTTCCTTTATCCTTTCTACTTTAATTCGGAGGCCCTCCAGCCTCGATTGTAGGCTGCTTATCGAGTGATCGAGGTTCTCGACCTCCTCCAACACACTTCTTATCCTTGTTAGGAGGGTTTCGGGGGCAGAGACCGTAGATATATACTCTTTAGCTTCGGCTATCTCCTTCAGCCTCATTACTTCAGTCAAGCTTCTAGAAGGGTCGGCTACTATGTTCTTGGCAAGGAGGATGAGTTCAGACCCGTTTATCACGGCACGTCTCAGTTTTTCCAAGGCTTCTCTAGGTATGTTCGAACCTTCTCCCATCTCTTTGAAGACCGTCTCCCTAAACTCCTCGAGAGGCTTCACTACAGAGCTATACACCCTATTTATGGTTAGATGCCTCTCAGGCTTCAGGGTGAGCATGCTCTCTTTCATCCTGTAAGCTAGATCCTTAAGCTCGTTAATCGAGTTCCCCGCCCTCTCTCTAACCTCTGGGATGGAAGCATCCTGGAAAACTGTGTTCTCGATCATTTCTAGGGTGATCTTCTGGGCAAGCTTCTCGAACGATTCTATCTGACGGTTCAACTCCTCCTGGATCCTCATTTAACCCCCTGCCCCTTAAGAGGCTTCTCACATAAACCGTAGTTCAGTCAACGCTCATAACTTATTCTCTTCGAGTAAATATTTTTTATGGATTGAGCCCAAGGCTCTCTGCAACCTTAGACTCGATTAGGTTTGGAGGAATGTTCGGTAAGCTTAGTAGGGTGGTCTTTCCTCTGTACCCTGAGCCTGAGAGTCTATGCGTGGTGAAGCCGAGTAGGGATAAGGTTTTAACTTTGTAGAATATCGTCGTATGTCCTCTAGGTTTATGGCCTAGGATTTGGCATAGTCGACGGTACTCTCTCTCTACCTCAGAGAGGGAGGCTTCGCCGGAAGGCTTCCTCTTTAAGGTTCTAGCCGTGGAGAGGAGTAGGATCTTCTCATGCTTCTCCAGCTTCTCCAGCAGGAATCCATGGAGTCTTGGATGAACAGTCTTCTCTGCCTCCTCTAAATGGTCTAGGGTTATCTTACGAGATTTCGTTGAGTCTGCCAGTTCACCGGCCTTGAGCATGAGCTCCATCGCATAGGCTAGGTTACCCCCAGCCGAGAAGGCTTGCTCTGCAACCTTAGATAGGAAGGCTTGCTCTAAGGCTTCCTCCCTGAAAGCTAATCTTGCCCGGAAACAGGTGATAGCTTCAACCTCAGCTTTCGAGTACCTCTTAAGCTCGAATCTATCTCGTTCTATCAGAGTCCGGTTTAAGAACCCTACTTCATCTAGGAGGTCTACACGGTTGACCGTGTAGACCGTAAGGTTTAACGTGGAGTCGAAGGCCTCGAGTTTTAAGGTGTCTTGTAGACCCTCCCAACCTTCGGCTCCAGATTCGTGGAGAAGCATGTCTAGGTCGTCGATTATGAGAAGGACTTTCCTCCCGTTCTTTCTGAGACAGTTCGCTAAAGATTCCTTGAGCTCGTAGACGGAGTATCCTCTTCGAGGGAAAATAGGCTTAAATGAACTTACGATCCCGTGTAAAAGGAAAGTTAACTTTCCCCTACAGTCGATGCAGTTCACGTATATGGCATGCTGTTCATGACAGGTAGTAGCTGCGTAGAGTCTTGCAAGCAGGGTCTTTCCGGTTCCGTAACCTCCAGTTATGAAGATCCTGCGGTACTCGGCAGGTTTTTCTGTTGAAAACCTTTGCGCAACCCGTAGCTTCTCGAGCCCATGCTCTCTAAAGGGGGCTTTGGGTGGAATGTAGTCTGGATGCAGCGTCCGAGGGTCTTTGAACACAGACTCTCTAGAAGCCGGTGGAGCCGCCATTTAGCTCAGATCCGGAGGGGCAAATTCCTTTTCCAAGAATCAGGCTGAGATACATGTAGAGGTGGTTGACTCCCGCACTCAAGATCTTCTTCATAGACTCTATGTCTCGTCGGGGCCAGAGTCGTCATCGCCAACCGATCTTATTAAGCTTTAAACGCTAGATAAAAATATATTCTGCGGAAGGCTGGGAGAGACCTAGAAGCGATGAACGTGAAACCTTTGGCCGAAGAGAGTTTAGGAGTAAGGTCGATGTGTACGTTCGTGGAGACAGGAGACGTCAACATACTTATAGATCCAGGGGTCTCGCTCTCCCCCAGACGCTTCGGTCTACCACCGCATCCACGAGAATATAAAGCTCTGATAGAGGGGAGGGGGAGGATACTTAAGTATGCTTCTAAAGCAGACGTCTTAACCGTGAGTCATTACCATCTAGACCATTACACGCCTTCCTTCGAGGAGTGGCATTACCATTGGAGCTCTCCTGAGATCGCTAGACGCATCTATGAGGGAAAAACCCTACTGGTGAAGGACTATAGGAGCAAGTTAAGCTTTAACCAGAGGAGGAGGGGCTGGCTATTCCTTAAGACTTGTGGCAGATACGCTAGGAACGTCGAGAACGCAGATGGGAGGTCCTTCAGGTTCGGCGGCACAGAGATCAGTTTTTCAGAGCCCGTCTATCACGGTTCGGAGGGTACAGGGCTCGGCTCGGTCCTCATGACCCTGATAGAGGAGGGTGGAGAAAGGACTGTCTTCACGTCGGACGTTCAGGGACCTATAGAGGATAAGACTTTAGACTTGATCTTGAAGTGGAAGCCTGACTTACTGATCATAGGCGGTCCACCACTCTACCTCTCTGGGCTCAGGGTTAACGGTTTATCTGTGGAGCACGGGATCAGGAACTTGGCTAAGTTAGCGAGCGAGGTACCGACGATCGTTCTTGGACATCATCTCTTACGTTCGGTCGATTGGAGAGAGGCCTCTAAACCGGTCTTCGACGCTGCTTTGGATAGGGGTCATAGGGTCTTAACGTTCGCAGAGTATCTCGGCTTGGAGGAGAACCTGCTGGAGGCTAGGAGGAGAGTTCTATACGACGAGGAGCCTCCGACCAAGGAGTTTCTGAGGTGGAGTAGGCTTAGACGCCCCGAGAGGGGGGACGTGAAGCCGCCTAGACTTTCGTCTATACTCCACCAGGTTTAAGCTTCACTAAAAAACACTTATCTTTATGAATGGATACTTTATTGTTTCTGATGATTGAAGGGGAGGATAGTATGCCTAAGGTTGAAGTTAACTGGGAGAAATGTACCGGATGCGGAACCTGCGTGGACGTCTGCCCTGTAGGGGTTTTCGAGCTACAGAACATACCAGAGTACCCTGACACGCAGAAGTCGAAGCCTGTGAACGCCGACGAGTGTATACAGTGTATGGCCTGCGTTACTCAGTGCCCAGAGGAAGCCATAACGGTCGAGGAGTAGAATGTTTTTACCGTAAGTTCGTCGACTGATGAGGCCGCTATCTAGGCCTCATTTTTTCTCGGGTTTAGACGGTCGATTTAGTGAATCTTAACTCGTCGATTAAGGCGTATGGGGTGTAGGTCGGAACCTCCACCTCCCACCACTTCACCCATTTACGCTCCCTACTCAGGTCTACTATGTTATTGAAGACCCTGAGCATGTTGTCGCTTATCCTGAGCTCCCTGATCGACCGGACGATCTCCCCGTTCTCAACGAGGAACATGGCGTCCCTAGGTATGGTGGAGAAGTCTCCCGACCGGTAATTCTGGTATCTGAGATACCAGTCGTTCGTTACGTATACTCCTCGGTCTATCTCAGACAGTAGGTTCTCGTATGACGAGGCTCCCGGCTCGACGACGAGGCTCCACGGCGTCGGGACTATGTATCCGGCGTTGGAAGTCGATTCGACACCGAACTTCTTCGCTGTCGCGCTGTTATGTAGGTATGTTTTGAGGACGCCCTTCTCGACTATCACGTTCCTCCTAGTGGGTAAACCTTCATCGTCGAACGCTCTAGATCCTACAGAGTTCGGGAGAGTCGGGTCGTCGATTAGGGTGAACCTCTCTGAAGCTACTTCAGAGCCTAGCTTATCGACCAAGAAGGATTGCCCTACGTCGACGTAGAAGGCTGAGGAGAGTAGGCCGACCTGGTTGACTAAGTCGGCGAAGACTAGGGGGCCGAGTAGGGCTCTATAGGTTCCAGGCTCTCCAGAGACAGGGTTTAGAGCAGCCTTGGCTAGCTCTGCAGCCTCCCTACCTGCGAGGCGTGGGTTGAAGTCCTTCTCCCTTCTGGCCACCGAGACAGAGTGGCCTGAAACCAAGTCTGACATGAAAGCTCTCACCGAAAACTCTAGGGCCGAGGACGTTTGGCTTGCCGAGACGTTGCTCGACGTGGCTAAGAAGAGTTCGACGTTCGTAGCTGTCAGCGACCCAGCTACTTTTTTAACTCCCTGCTCTAGGGCTCCCTCTATAGCCTCGTCAACATAGCCTGCAAGCAGTGAGGGATCCAGCGGTATAGATGAGGGGGCTAGGAGAGATTCGTCGTACTTAAACGGTCCCGACGGCAGTGGAGCGTAAACGTCTGCCGGCGGTGTTATCTTAGCCGTCTGGATCGCTCGTTCAACTGCTTCCGTTAGAGACTTCTCGTTCAAGTCGCTTATCGATATGGCTGCTCTACGCTCCCGTATCATCACGTATATCGAGGCCGAGGCTTCGCTGTAGCTCTTGGAGATCGATACCTTATTGTTCGAGAAACGTATCATCCTGCTTTCAAGGTTTACCATGGCCGCTGCGACGTCTGTAGCTCCCTTCTCTACACCCTTCTCCACTATGAATTCAGGAATCTCTCTAAGCTCCACGCCTCTCACCTCAAAAGGATCCCCCTTAACCTTATGCTCGGCCCACCTGTCCAGACAGGTATACCTTGCATCGGGTCTCCCTTACCGCAGTAGGCCGCCTGAAACTCTAGGTCTTTGCCGACGGCGTCTACAGCCGACCATAAACCTACCGTAGTCACTTCGAGAGCCGGGTTCTTGACTAACTCCTTGAGTTCTCCGTCCTCGATCCTGTAGGATTCGAGTCCGACATATCTTTGGTTGAATCGTCTATCGTCTATATTCCACTCCATAAACTTCTTGATGTACACTCCGTCTTTAACGTCTTCCAGTAGCTCCTCGAACGAGTAGTCTCCAGGCTGCAGGTAGGTGTTAGCCATCCTCACTATGGGCTCCCGATTGTATGAGTTCGCCCTCGACGAGGCGTTGCTCAAGACCCCGAAGCGGTAGGCCGTCTCCCTGTTGTGGAGGAACTCGTTCACCACCCCCTCTTTGACTAGGATGCGTTTCCTGGCTTTTACCCCCTCGTCGTCGTAGAGGTAGAAACCGAAGGAGCCTGGGATCGTGGGGTCGTCGACTACTGTAGCCGCTTTCGAGCCTATGCGTAAGCCTATGGAGTCTGGTTTAAGATAAGTTTCACCGGCTTGAGCGGCCTCACGGCCTAGAACCCTGTCGGCCTCTGATGGGTGACCGCAGGACTCATGGCAGGCTATCCCCACTACTTCAGGCCCTAACACCACATCTAGCTTTCCTGATGGAGGTTCTCTGGCTTCAAGAACTATCTTGGCTAGGATAGAGGCCTCGTTTCTCAACAGTTCATGCGGCTTCCACTTCTCCATGGACTCCCAGCCCGCCGTTTCGCCTAGGCTCAGGTATCTCTGGGCGGTGCCCTTCTGTGGGTGATAGGCTGTGAGGAAGGCATTTAAAGCGATCCTCGGCGTTTTCGAGTGGATGTTTGCTCCATCGCTGTTTATAACGGTTTTCTCGGTTACCGAGCAGTTTAGCGTGAATATCCTTGCGGGAAGCTTTCCTCCGGCCTCCTCGGCTCCAGACTTCGAAGACTCGTCTATCTCGATCAGCGTCTTGAACTTCGATTCTAAGTCTATATCTGCGAAGTTTACTTTAGGTTTGACCTCTAGCTTTCTAGCCTCAAACTTCTCTTCGCTTAGCTTTATCTTCGGGTTTAAGTTGTGTTCGACCGCTTTAGCTAGTTTAAACGCCTTCTCAGCGGCCTCTCTCACGGAGTCTCTGTCCATGAAGTTCGTCGAGGCGAAGCCCATCGAACCCCTGTAGAGTACCCGTATACTTATCCCACTTAGCTTGGAGTATGAGGAGACTTCTGGGACACCGTTTTTGAGGACTAACGTTTCATGAATATCCGACTGAAACCTTCCCTCGACGCATTCTGCTCCGAGGGTTTCCGCAGCCTTTAAACCGTATCTTACGAGGTCCTCCAAACCTCCTTCCGCCACCTAGCCGTCAGACTACTATATTTTTTAGGGTTAACCCCTCTTTTTTATTTTGGGGAACGCCATGTCTGTTGTTAAGCCTAGAGTCCTCGTTATAAGCGCCCATGCTGCGGACTTCTGCTCTAGGGCCGGGGGAACCATAGTGAACTATGTGAAGGCAGGCTCTCCGGTTAGGGTCGTAGACATGACCTATGGGGAGAGGGGTGAGTCTAACAGGCTTTGGCTTTCTAGGAGAGGGCTGACCGTGGAGGAGGTGAAAGCTGCGAGGAAGGAGGAGGCGGAGAAGGCTGCAGGGATCTTGGGGGCTGAGATATGCTTCATGGACTTCGACGATAATCCCTTAACTATGAATAGGGAGAGGTATGAAAGGCTGGCTTCGGAGATCAGGAAATTCCGTCCAACCATACTCCTAACCCACTGGCTTAAGGACCCTCTGAACCCAGACCACGAGGTTACTGCTAAGGCTGCTTTATGGGCCTGCGTGAAGGCTGCAGACTCGGACGAAGGTAGAGAAGTAGCACCAAATCCTGAGATATTCATGTTCGAGCCGTCTGTCCCGACGAACGACCTCTCAGAGTTTCGGCCGGACACCTATATAGATGTTACAGAAGTATTCGACGTTAAGCTCAGGGCCTTAAAAGAGTTTAGAACTCAGCCTGGTCTACCTGAAGTATACACTCAGTGGGGGATGTTTAGGGCGAGGCAGGCTGTGTTGAGGCATGATGTACACGGAACTCCTGGAAAGAGGGATATCAAGTATGCTGAGGCTTTCAAACGTTACACTCCATGGACCGGGAAGTATTTTCCGCTGAGCTTAGAGGGTTGTTGAGCCCTATTATTCAGGCTTAAACCATACGCCTTCCTTTGAAGGCTTCTTTCCCTTCTCTTTCTCCTCAGAGGGGGTCGCGGAGACCTCTCTAATCAGAGGCTTTCCTCCCTCGATATGTATCTCAGCGTCTGGGTAACGTTGCCGAAGCTCTCTCCTTAAGGCCTCGACATCGGTGTTCTCGCCGGCTTTAACGTAGACCCTTGTTCCTTCGGGGCCTTGGGTTACGTTGATCGAGTAGCCTTCTGTAAGAGGCTCCTCCTCCAGCCTTCTGAATAACTCTTCTACGTCGCTGAGCATGGAGTCTCCGAAGAACAGGTCGAACAGGCTTCTCCTCTTCTCTCTCCGACCCATCCTAGAGCCTCCTAAGCTAAAGGTTTTATTAGCGACCTCCTAAAAACTTTATCCGTGGAGACTTGAGGTTGAAATCGAGTGTCGGTTTGAGCAAGGTGGCGGCGACCTTAATCCTGACGGCGTTAGTCCTCATACTCTTCGCGCCCGTCATCCCTGTGGAAGTGACGTATGCCGAGCCTGAGCCTTTCAAACGTGAAGCACGCTATGAGGTTATCTCTAGCTCGCTGAGCACAGGCTTCGACCTCTTCAGGGGGTTCTACACGGTCTTCGAGGTTAAAATCAAAAATACGGATAAGTATGGCGGAAACTTCACGGTAGCCTTCTATCTATACGATAAGGAAGGGCTCTTCGGTAAGGATGTGAAAAGTGGGCAGATAGGGGCTGGGGAGGAAAAAACGTTTAGGGCTGAGTTCGACACGAGGTTCGGCCAAGAGGTTAGGGGCGAATATAAGGTTACCCCGCCTATAGTGGTAGACCAGAAGATACACTACGTTCAGAGGGTCGTTCGTAAATCCTTGATCCAGATAGCGTTGGGTTTATAGCGACCTTCCCTGCCGGATTCTTCGTTAAACAGGAAAGTTTTAGCCTATGATGTACACTGGTTCACCTAAGGCTTGGCCTGGGACACCCTTCCTGAAGCGCGCCCTGACCACTCCCTTCTTTCCGTGTAGAGAAACGATTTTACCTATGATCTTGACACCGTTTTTCTGCCACGCGACTTTTCTGCCTATCAGGCGGGAGGCTTCACCTGGGCTTTTCACTTTGGGGAAGTAGAGTAGACACTCTCTAGGTCTCTGATTCTTTATCCCCAACCTGTAGTTGAGGATCACTCCCCGAAGCTCATGCGACATAGACGAAACCTCCGACCTTTTAGTAAATGATCAATCTCTCATTTTATTTTAGATTTTCAGGTAAAGCGCTTATTATTAAATCTTTAATTCTTCCCCAGAGGGGAGATAAGCATTTTAAGGATTAGGCGTCCTTAAGACTTTCTGTTCGTTCGAGGAGAGAGGATGAGTTGAGAAGGATATATCTTCCGGAGATGACTTGGGAGGAGGTGAGAGACTCCCTTAGAGAGGTGGAGGTTGCGGTCGTTCCCGTAGGCAGCACGGAGCAGCATGGCCCCCATCTACCTCTACAGTCGGACACAGCCTTCGTTCTACATATCTGTAGAAGGGCGGCTGAGGAAGTTTATCCGATAGCGTTAGTCACCCCACCTATATCTATAGGGATCTCTAGGCATCACATGAAGTTCCCTGGAACCCTAACTTTGAGGGAGGAGACGCTGATCGCCGTCTTGATGGACGTGGGGTGGAGTCTGAAGCATCATGGATTCAGAAGGATAGCGATAATAAACGGTCACGGTGGAAACTACCATGCGATGAAGATAGCGGCCAAGAAGATTTCGGAGGAGTTCAGGGTTTTGACGGCGTCGATGTCTTATTGGGAGCTGCTGCCTGTCGGGGAGACCTCGAAGATAATCGAAAGTTTCCGTGCTAGACATGCGGGGCATGCATGCGAGTTTGAGACTTCCTTAAGTTATGTGATTCAGCCTGAGCTCGTAAGGAGGGATAAGATAAGGAAGGGTGAAGGCATAGAAAGCTTCCCCTATGAGAACTTTATGCCTATAAACGTCTTCGAAAGAAGCGAGACAGGCCTGCCCAGCGGAGACCCGACTAAGGCTTCGCCGGAGAAGGGTAGAAGACTCCTAGAGCTAATAGTGAGGGAGCTCTCCAAGTTCCTTAAAGCCTTCGGAAAACTGGAAGCACCGAAAGACTAAAGGAAAAGTTTATAGGAGAGCTCGCTATCCTAACATATTCTCCCGTAGGGTGCGATGGAAAAAAGCAGCCGCAGCAGCACCAGCAACAGCACCCTACGGCTAACCTTCTCTTCTCCATCATAGAAGCAGTCTTTACCTCTATACCTTAGTCTAGGTTTATATAGTCTGTGGATGTAGCTGAATATTTTTCAGTTTGGACTTGGATTTTCTGAAGGATTTTCAGTTCTGGTTTGGTTTTTCTGAAGATCGCCTCAAGGTTGACTCAAACGTTTTTATAGGACGGTGTGTGGTAGGCCTGAATTTTTCTTTCTAATTTTCTCTATGAAGTCCTTCGTACAGTTTCTTTGCTTCTTTTATGTATTCTACGAAGCCTTGGCCTTCGACCCTTCTGTAGTTCAGGTCGAGTCTTCTGTAGAGTTCCTCGATTATCTTCTCTTCGATTATGTGTGCGCTTTCACGGAAAAGGTCTTTCATGGCGTATTCGAATCTTTCAGGCTTCTCAGGGATATCCTCTATCCTTAGGGAGAAGTCCTTCTCTAGGTGGTAGAGGAGTATCGAAGCGACGGGCTCCCCTAGAAGCCTATTTATCACTTCACCCACAACTTCGACTAGAACGCTGTTGAAAGAACTTTTTAACCCCAACACTGTTTACCTCCAAGGTTAAACTATCGGGGTGAGTTTGGGCAGGGGATAGCCTTTAGACACGTCTGTCTCCACAGCATACAATCCGGTTCTCGGCCTTATACCGTACGTCAATATGCATCCGTGTTCTCTGGTTAGACGGAGGTAAACATCTGCTATCGGGCTAAGCCTAACCGCTAGACCTCTACGACCGGCTTTCAGTATCGCTAGAAGGAGGGCCTTAGATTTTCTCACTTCGGTTGCTCCTACGTTCAGGATCTCTTCGCATGCCCTCTCGCCGTAAAGGGTTATCAGGGTATCCACGCCTATGATAGACAAGGTAGGCTGACCTGTTTCGGCCGTTAACTCCTCTCCTATCTTGAAGACCCTATCAAAGTCCTCCCTCCAGTCCTTCCTGCCGATGACTGTCACGTTCGTGAATTCTGTAGGTTCTGCAACGCTTATTGTTAGGATCCTCATGTAACTCTTCCACTCCTCCTCTGTACCACCATAGGCCTGTAGACGTCTACGTATCAGTTGAGGGTCTACTCCGCTAGAGGGGATGATCACTACTCCCCTGCCTTGAAACATAAAGTTGGCGACCATGGGGGCCGCTAACAGATGGTATATGGGTGTGGATACCTTCTCGTCCAGCTCCAAGAGTATGGTGGAGCCTTTAGCTACTCCATCGCCTAAGGCTTCGTCTAGATCTTTCGAGCCTGTCGAGTATCTTCCCGGCGGGTCTGGAATCGGCTGGAACCGTTTAGGCTCTCTGACAGGCTTAGGCTTAAGAGGCGTGAAGGCTTTGAATCCTCCTTCAAGCGTAAAGGCAAGTTTAGGTTCGCCTAGTCGCACTCCTCTAAGCTTTATTAGCTCTAAGTCCCTGAATAAGCGGTCATTAAGGTAACCCGCCCTCAAGACGATTATGCCGTCCGCCACGAACTCCTCTACTCCGAAACCGATCTCAGACTTTCCTATAGGAACCTCCTCGATGACTAGACTCGTGCAGCC
>CAZVJZ010000007.1:18730-25565 GCA_964627655.1 uncultured Candidatus Bathyarchaeia archaeon | reverse complement strand
GCGAAGAGGTTTAACGGCATGGAGGCCGCTCTAAGAGAGATACTAGCTCATGTCGAGTATCGAGCTTATTGTTGAGGCCTGAACTTCCTTTCTATTGCTTTCTTGATTCTCCAGATAGTAGTTCTGCTGACCGGATGCCCGAAGATCACTCCCTTCTTAAGCGCTTTCTCTGTGAGGTCCCACCTTTCTAGGTTATGTTTCGTCGCCTGCTTCACAAAGGATTCTACCAGATTTCGCCTACCCTTCTTCGAGGCTACTTGATCCCAGAGTTTCCTCTTGTATCCGAGCTTAAGCGCAGAGATCACCCTCTTCGGCTCTCCTATACTTGAAATTAGAAACTCTATGAGTTCAAGTTCCTCCTTAGTTGGAGTAACCGAAAAGGTCGGGTTTAGGGTAAACCTCCTCCTTCCTTTCTCAGATTCTTCCTGCATGACGAAGCACTACCAAGTTTCCCTAGGGCATAGTTTCAGAAAACGTTTTCTGAAACCGCAGACAATTTTTACCTGAAGTCTTTGAGGAACTCCTTCTCAGCTTCAAACATCTCGTTAACCATTCTCCACGTCTCATCGATCGTTAGCACAGCGCTCGTGAGCGGATCTACCAGAATGGCTTGAAAAGCTAGGGTCTTATCCCTCTCGACAGCCGCTTTGACGCCTAACTCCTGCACGTTTATGTTCGTTCTGTTCAACGCAGCGCATTGTGGAGGTAGGTCTCCGATGCCCTGATTAACTCCATACTTGGCAGGTATCATCAAGTCGAGCCTGTTAGCTTCTGTTCCTCCTACCCTGATCGAGACTATGACGTAGTCTGCTGCTTCTAGAGCTTCACGGCGGTCTAGAGTCGACTCCACCTTTGTCTTAAACCTGTGCTGTTCGACTACTCTTTTTGCGAACGCCGTCGTTAGAGCTAGAGCCTCCCTGTCTATGTCCATTAAGGTTATCGTGCTCTCTCTTAGCTCAGGATAGGTGAGGAGGTCTGTTATCAGCCGTCTAGCGAAAACGTGGCTTCCAGCCCCTATTATCGCTATCTTAACCAAAACCCCACCTCTTCTATCAATTTAGTCTCGAGAACTATTTTTAATTGATCCGTAGTCTCCTTCAACTTTTGTATAGATAGTTCGCTGGAGCGGTCGGCAAGAAACTTTATCTCTAAGAATTTTATAGCTTTAACCTCGAATCTTTTAAGATATATGTAGATACAGTGCTTTTCGTCGAGAAAAGAAGGTTTTCTAAGCCTTTTAGTGGGTGAGGAGTTTTGGGTAAGATAAACTATGGGCTGTAAAGTAAAGTTCGCCAAATTTAAGAAGAATGTAGATAATCCGGTGGAGGGAGGGAACAGAAAAATGAGGAAGAGTCAGGAAGGTTCCATGCAGTTCCTTAAGCTCCTATCTCTTAGGAGGGTGTAAGATTTTTCCTTCATGCTCTGATAGAACAGCGTGGAAAACGGTCTTCTGTTAAAACTATTTTTAAACAGCGTTTATCTGTCGGTGCAGGATATCTGAAAAAACTACTTGAAGACAGCTGAGAGGTGGGTGACATAGTTAGGCATGCCTCCTTTAATGTGAGCTAGGTGGGGGAAATAGGCATATATACGCATGGTGGGAGAGTCGCTGCACAGTCAGGTGCTTACCATGATCTGGGTAGATGTAGGTCTATTTTACATGCTTTATGGCCTTCTTCACTTTCTGGAGAACTTCCTTAGCGGAAGAGCCTAACACCCTGATCATAGGCTCCTTACCTACCTCACCTAAGTCGTATATAACGTCAGACACCTTACCGAAGGATTTTATGGCTTCTTCTACACCCCAAGCTAGGGTGCTCCCCTCGACCGACTTCACTTCTGGAGGCTCAAGTTTTCTGTCGAAGAAGGAGACTGTGAACCCACACTTTCTGAATGCTTCTATCAGGTTAGGGTCGTAACGTAGGTTCATACACGCTCTGAGGTTCGGGTCATGCTTCATCACGGTTAGAATTATGTTTGCCAAGTGTTTTGAGGCTCCGAACCATACTCTACCGACGGGTTTAGGCACCCCCCTAACCTTAACTATCCTCCCCTCTACGGCCGCTACTTCTTCGCTTCTCTTCGCATATAGGGTCGCCATAGCTATCTGTGTTCCAACCTCAGGAATGAACCTAGCCAACTCTTCATCGCCTTCGACCGTCTCTACAGCTTCGTGGAGGTTGTTAAGCACTCTCCACTTGTCTGCCTCTGTGGTTAGCGGGGCGAGCTGATTTACTGGTACTCTACCCCTGCCTATGGGGGAACTTCTGGATATCGCTTCAGCTATGAACTCTTCAGCTTTCTCGACAGCTCTGGTTAAGTTTTCACCCTTTGCCAGAAACGCTGCTATCGCCGAGGAGAGAGTGCATCCTGTTCCATGAAGCTTTAAGCTCACCCTAGGCTTCTTGAATATCTTGAACCCTCCATCTTTGAGGAGGAGATCGAAGACTTCTTCCCCCTCGAGATGACCACCCTTCAACAGTACAGCTTTAACTCCCATCTTCAAGATCTTCTTAGCAGCCTCCATCAGATCGTCTAGACTCCGTATCTCCATCTGCGCTAAGTCCTCAGCCTCCATGAGGTTAGGGGTTAAGACCAGAGCTTTCGGGATCAGCTTATCGATTAAGGCGTTTTTAGCCGTACTTTCTATCAGCGGGTCTCCGCTTCCAGCCCTGAAGACGGGGTCTAAAACAATCTTCAGTCGATACTCGTTGATTATGCCTTCGACTTCGCCGATTATCTCTTCAGAGAACAGCATCCCGACCTTAGCGAATTCGATAGGTAGGTCCTCGAGCACAGCTTTAGCCTGCTTTGAGACTACCTCTCTGGGAAGAGGATGGATAGAGGAGACACCGAGGGTGTTCTGCGCCGTTATAGCGGTTATCACGCAGGCTCCGTGAACGTTCAGAGCTGCGAAGGTCTTTAAATCTGCTTGGACTCCGGCTCCTCCACCGCTATCTGAACCAGCGATCGTTAAAACACAGGGGATTAAGCGCCTCATTTCCCACTTACTCACTACACATTAGAAGCTGACGCTGCTTAATTAATGAGATGGCGATGAAAAATTTTAATAATTCATACTTTTAAATTTTATTTTCTCTCTTTAAGGGAATCGTGGAAGATGATCGAGGATTTAGAGAGGCTGGTAAAGCAGATCAGTGATCCAGCCTTGAGGGATAAGGTTCTCGACTTCGTAAGGAAGCCTTCTTTTAAACTTGGAGACTTGGAGGGTCGTTTTTCGATCTCTGAGAGTCCGGCCAGCGTTTTCCGACACCACTCCTATAAACATGGCTTACTGGAACACACGATCTCTGTGACTATGTTAGGTATAACTCTATGTGACATTCTGGAGAAGGTGTATGGAGTTAAGGCTAATCGAGACGTAGTGATCGCCGGATGCGTACTACACGACCTCATGAAGGGACCGCTATACGAAGAGACAGAAGAAGGTTATTACACGGTGTCTAAGTTAGGCGCAAAGATAGACCATATCAGTCTGATGGTGTCCGAACTCAACCGCAGAGAATTCCCGATAGAGGTCATTCATGCGGTAGCCGCTCACCATGCAGAGTTCAACGTTCTGCATCCGACTACCTTGGAGGCGTTGATAGTGCATGTAGCCGACATAGCAGACTCTAGGCTTAACGGCAAGATCTTGGAGGCAGCCAGACACCTGATAAAGGAGGCTATGGGGGAGAGGGTGAAGGGGCTTAGCCTTAAAGACTCTCTGGAACTGCTTAAAATAGCGTCTGAGGAGGGCTTGTCCTCGGTGAAGCGGCGCCTCGAGGAGGGTATGCCTTCAGAGGACGAGTGATCATCTCAACTCGATTATCTCGGCTTCAAGAGTCTCGGTATCTAACCTCGCTATCGTAGACCTTCCAGAGAGATAGCCGCATACTTCCCCCGGATTGATCACTAGCTTACCGTTTCTCCGCTGAACTTCAGCTTTATGGGTGTGGCCGTAAACTATTACGTCGAAGCTCGAGAGGTCTAAGACAGATTTAAGGAGTTCCACTTCGTTTCCGTGGAGCAGTGCGACTTTCAGTCCGTCGACTTCAACCCTCCGAAACGATCCTTGAACGTCGAAGCCCATGTCTGAGAAACGCTTCTTTAACGTCTGTTTTTCTGCGTCGTTGTTACCGAAAACCCCGATCATCCTCGCTTTCAGAGCCTTGAAGTAGGGGGTGACGAACGGTGCAACATAGTCTCCGGCACATAGCACTAGGTCCACTTTTTCTTTGTTAAGTCGATCTACAGCCTTCTCTAATAAGGGTAAACGGTCATGAATATCCGATATAAGGCCTACGATCAAACCTCTACCTCCAAGATTTCATATATAACCTCCTGTTTCTAAAAATGTTTTCAGTCAGCTTCTTGTGATGTGAAGTCTCTCTAGAAGGTCAGCTAGCCTCTTGATCTCCTCCTCAAGCGATCTCCTCCTTGCCTCTAGCGCTAGATCCCCTCTGGTAGCCTCTATTATAGCTCTAGCTATATCGCATTTCCTTCTGAGTCCCGGAACCAAGACTTGAAGTTCGCTGTTTAAGTTCAACTCGTAGAAGATGTCTTCCATGATCCTTAAGTCCTCCTCCGCCTCCTTCAGTCTTCCATCTCTGATCAGGTCAAGCACCCTCCTTCTCAATTCTCCGACACAGTCGGCTAATCCGAGTACGTATTGAGACGGAGACACCTCCAAGCTCCTTGGATCGATGAATTTTCTCCATCTAATCAGGTTGTAGTATATGTTTGCTTCAGCAGTTTCTTGAAACGCCGTGTTCACGAAACTGTTACTCATGAGTTGAGGATGCCTTTGGAGGGCCCCCCTTAAAGAGGTAAGCAATTTATCTATCTCTCTAAGACTTGCTTCGGCGCCCTCAAAGTCCTCTTGGTGAGTGGAGATTATAGCTCTTTTTGTCGCTCTTATTATCTTCCTAGACAGAGACTCCGCTTCATTACGAGTCTCATCGAACTCTCTCACTTTCCCCTCTATCCATCTCAAAAACTCGTTTAACGACATAACCTCTCCCTTTTAGACTCTAGAGTAAAAAATACTCCTTAAAGTATAAATGGGTATCGAGACCACTAAGTGACCGTGAGAATATAGCGAACTACGGTAGAGAGTAGAGATGGGATACCCGAGGCTACGGGAAGACGAAAAGAGGACGATAATCGAAGGCTGTGAAGAAGTTAAAGGTAGGTTTAAGGTTAAAGCGCTTTGTGTAACAGACTTCATGGACTTAGAGCCTTATGGGAGAAGATATTTTGAAGTTCTAGCCGTCTTGGAGAAATACACCCTTATCTCGAGCATATCCTTCAAGACGGTCAACAATCATTACATAAACTACGTTATGGTGGACTCTAAACTCTTCGAAGCCGATGTCAGGAGCGGCCTTCTAGGAGAGCTTTTCTCGGAGAAGATAACCTTCTTCTATATTCCTCTGGTCAACGAGGGTTATCTTAAGAGCTTAGAACTCGAGCTAAAGAAGAGGCTGATCAGGGAGCAGATTACGAGACTGGTAATCGAATACCCTGAACTCTATAGGGACTTCCTAATAAAACCCGAGTATTTCCTCTACGATGTAATCTTCCAGAGATGCAGGTTTACACCACATGTTTCATGGAAGTTTTCGAGACTTATGAAGGCCGTAGGAGCAGATAAAGTTAAACAGAGCTTCTTTAAAGCCGCTCAATCGTTGATCGAATCGGGTATACTCTGCCCTCATAACGGTTACTTAAAGATCGCCAAGTCTCCAATCACCGACAGTGTAGGAATCAAAGATAGGTTTACGGATTACATTAAGTCAACTAAACAGATACTCGTACGCTATAGTTTAGGTGCCCTACAAGATTCCTCAACAACTCTCTTCCAAGTGGTTAAGCTGGGTAAACTACCAGAAATGCTTTCCTTCATCAACAGATCGAACATGTCGATGGAAGACCCTCAACAGTATATTTTCATCTCGACAGCTAAAGGACTAGCCTCTCTATCAGAAACTGTATCTATGAGCAGCCTTTTAAGGAAAATACTATCAGACGATTACGGAAGAATAGTCGCCATAGAAAGGTTGGGTGGAATCCTCAACTCCGTATATCTGGTCAAGTTCGAGCGGAACAGGCTCTCAGAAAAAGTCGTAGTTAAGAGGTTTAACGATTGGGTCGGTTTCAAGTGGTTCCCCCTAGCCTTATGGACTCTAGGAACCAAAAACTTCGCAGTGTTAGGCCGAACACGGCTAGGAAGAGAGTATTCCTCCAATAAGTACCTGTATGAGAGAGGATTTCCGGTTCCAAAGGTAATCTATGTCAACCTTCGAGAGAAACTGCTTGTTTCAGAGTTTATCGACGGAAAACCCTTAACGGACATAGTTAAACGTCTCTTATCAGAGAACGGAGAAGAAGAGCTTCAAGTTCTTAAACTGGCGGGGAGAACCGTAGCCTCAGCCCATAGACATGGGGTAACGTTAGGAGACTGTAAACCTGAGAACTTCATAGTCTCGAAGGAAGGGAAAGTTTATTTCGTCGACCTCGAGCAAGCGACGTTCGACAAAGCTTATAGTTGGGATATAGCGGAGTTTCTTTACTATTCAGGACACTATCTGGAGCCATTTAAGCCGGCAAGCAGGATAGACCGGTTAACTAAAGAATTTCTCTCCGGATATCTGGAGGAAAGAGGAGAAGTGAAGGCCGTTAGAGAAGCTTCCTCCCTAAAGTTCATAAAGACGTTCAGTTTCTTCACTTCTCCACACGTCATTTCAAGGATCGCCAACATATGCAAAAACTACAACGACATTTAAATGGAATCAGAAATCTTTTCAAACAGAGAAGTCACCTTATTAGCCTG
>CAZVJZ010000007.1:11230-18720 GCA_964627655.1 uncultured Candidatus Bathyarchaeia archaeon | reverse complement strand
GACTATTACTCTCCACCTTACCTAGCTCCAAGAAACGAGTTGGAGCTCCTAGAGTTAGGGATTTTACCTCGCATCATAGGAGTATATAGATTCGACGACTCTGAAAAACGTGTAGACGCCGTTTTCCTCTCCCATTCACACCTCGACCACGCTGGCCACATAACCTTCCTAAAGAGGTCTATTCCGATCTACTGTGGAGAGACGACAGCCACCATTTTGAAGGCTATATCCAAGATGAGTAGGGCGAGCTTAGAGTTAAACTTCAACGGTTTAGAATTTCACACCTTCAGGACGGGAGATAAGGTTGAGATAGGATCTATCCAAGTGGAGCCTATACACGTAGACCACTCAGTCCCTGGAGCCTATGGTTTCATCATACATACAAGCGCCGGGAGCGTAGTGTACACCGGAGACTTTAGGGTTCACGGAATAAAGCCTGAAATGAGTCTAGAGTTTCTCGAGAAGGCTGGAGGAGAAAAGCCACTTGCAATGGTCTGTGAAGGAACCAACATAACTAAAGCTGAGGTTTCGGACGAGAAAGAATTGATCGAGAAACTAGACTCTGTCGTAAAGAACACTCCCGGAGTCATCTTGGCAGACTTCTCGAAGTCAGATATCGACAGACTAAAGTCTTTCTACGGCATCGCTAGACAGAACGATAGGAAACTCGTGATAAACGTTAGACAGGCATACCTCCTCCACATGTTAAGGGAAGATAAAAAACTTGAAATACCAAGTCTGAAGGACGACTTCATCTATATCCACCGAAAGACAAAAAAGAAGACTTACAGATGGGAGAATGAGATCGTAAACCTTGTAGGAGAGGACAAAATTCTCGGCGGAAGGGAGATCGAGGAAGATCAAGCCGACTTCATCGTCGTATTGTCGCTGTACGATTTTGAGGAGCTCATCAGAATTAAGCCGAAGCCGGGTAGCTGCTACATTCTATCCTCCTCAGAACCGGTGAACGAAGAGATGGAGTTAGACTATAACAGGTTAACTAACTGGCTAAGTCATTACGGCATCCCCCACTACCACATCCATGTATCAGGTCATATCATGCCTCTACAGTTAAGAAGAGCGATAGAAGAGGTCAACCCAAAATTCCTATTTCCCGTCCACTGTGAAAATCCGGAGGCCTTCAGAAGGTTCCTCTCTGATCTACCGTGTAAGATCGTGCTTCCCGTTAAGGGAAGAGAATACGTCTTCTGAACAAAAAAGATTTTGAAATGTGGAGCAGAAATAGTCGCCCTTAAACTGGGCAGGGAGGGTTGTTTGGTATGCACTAAAGAAGAAACGTTAAGGGTGTCCGGCTTCTCTGTAGAAGTAGTCGATACGACTGGAGCTGGAGACGCTTTCGACGGAGCTTTCGTGGTATATTGGAGAAGTGGCCGCTTAGGAAGGTTTCAGAGTTTGCGAATGCTGTAGGAGCGATCACTACGACAGGAAAGGGGGGCGGTATCTCCGATCCCTAAGAGGAAGGAAGTATTCGACTTTCTTAGAAAGAAAGGAAGCGGATTGTGGAAACAGATTTAAACCTTCGAGGTAAAAACTGTTGAAGTTTAACCACCATATTTGTTTAGGATTCTGTGAAGTAGCGATAGCTCGTTTTCCGAAAACCATTCTTCGTCGCACAGCTTCTTCAAACCTTTCTCGATACTCTTTCTCAAGTCCTTCGATTTCAGTATGTTAAGCTTGCTTCCGGCTTCCGCTATCTCGGCCTCAAACACAGGGTTTTCTTCCAGCAGTAACGTGAACTCGTTAACCAACTCCTCTATATGCGAGAAAGGTTTTAGCAGAGATTTTATGTCGGAGAGTCCTATGAGACTCTTCACCCTCGTTAATCCTCTCATGTTTTCCACCATCGAAATAGGGATCGTTAAGTATCTCCTCTCACTCTTTCTCCTGAAACAGACTATGTAGAACGGGACGTAAACTACGGCTATCCTCCTAGTCTTTATGTTTATACCTAACTCCTCGAACTCGGTGACTGCCTTCTTCTTTAAGTCTAGAAGCGCATTTATCTTTGATGATATGATTTCCGTGAGCTCCTGTAGCGTTCTTACACCGTCTTCACGTATCTTGATCTTCGCCTTAAACTCCGCTTCTAGGTCGTCTAACTTTCCCATAACCTCCCCTATTTTATCTCTGCATTCGAGGCTGAGCCTTGAGATCTCTAACCTCTTCTTTTTGCTTATTTCATCGACTTTCTGAGTTACTTCCTCGATCCTATCTTCAAGCCTGCCTATTCTCTCGTCTATTTCGCTTATGCTCTCCTGTAAAGCTAGGATGTCTTCAGAGTCCTTCTTCTTATCAAGCGACTTTAACTTTGCCGCATACTCCTCTCTAGTTTCCAGAAGCTCCTCACGTTGACTTTGAAGCTTCAGATGTTCTTTATGCAGGTCTTGAATCTTCTTATCGAGCTCTTTTCCAACGGCCACTATCTTCTTATCGAACAGTGTCTGTATCCTCTCGGCTCGCTTCGATAGAATCTCCTTGGTTTTAGCGATCTTCTTATCGTAAAGCCTTTCTATAGACTGAACCTCCACCTGCTTCCTAGTTAACTGCTTCTCTGTAAGCTTGTTTAGCACGTTCATAGCGTTCTGTAAGGCGTTGAGGTCGGCCTGTAATCTCCTCCTGAACTCTGTTATCTCGTTAGATAGCATCTTCACGGTATCCTCGTTTATCGAGGGTGAAAGTATTATCTTATCTAGGATAGGGTTTCTGACCCGTGTGGCTTTAGAAAACAGTGTTAGAAACTCGTTGATGAAGTCCTTGTCTGTAATCAGCCCTTTTATAGTCCTCTTGTCTACTCCGGTGAACGAGTCGAAGTAGTCTAAGTATTGCATTAAGGTGGCGGAGTACGACTGAGGGTTCACAGCGCTCCTCTTCAGGTTATTGATGAAGGCTTCAACGTTCGGTAAGAGGTCGTATTTAAACGAGTATGATATGAAGCCGAACCCGTCGAAGAGCAGGGTTCTATTATGGTTCGGAGCTAAGAGAAACGGGTATAACGCTTCGACTATGAAGTCGATTTCTTCTGCGGGCCTCTTAAGGATGAAGTCTATTCCCCTCTTACGTTGAAGTTCAGCTATACAGAAGATCGCCGCTAACTCCATGTCTTTTGTGAATCTTCTTCTCCTATCAGAGGAAGGGATCGAGAAAGGCACATAATATCTCGTAGTTTTTCCGACCATCAGGTTCACCGGTCTTGTGAGGAAGTGAATTTATCCCTTTTTACTTACCTACTCCTTTTACCTCACTCAACGACATCGATGAAATTTAATCGTGCTTAGATATAATTTTTATTCTGTCCCCTTTAATTAAAGAAATCAGAATACGGTTCGGTGTATAATATTGGGAGAACGAATCAACGAGGGAGACGACATCCTACTCTACCTCACCTCACGTAAAACTTACTTGGTTAAGGTGGAGAAAGGCAAACGTTTCCACACTCATAAGGGTTACGTCGACCTCGAGGAACTGATAGGCAAGGAGTATGGAGCGCAGATACTAAGCAATAAAGGCGTGGAGTTTTATGCCCTTAAACCCACCCCCAGAGACTACGCCTTCAAGATGCAGAGAAGAACTCAGATCAACTATCCTAAAGACATAGGACTAATCGTGATCTACAGTGGAATAGGGCCCGGAAGCCGGGTCGTGGAGGCAGGAACCGGAACAGGAGCCCTAACGAGCATACTCGCTCACTTCGTTAAGCCTACTGGACGAGTCTATAGCTATGATGTCCGCCTCGACCACTTGGAGACGGCGAAGGAAAATCTGTCGAGGGCCGGGGTACTCGATTATGTGAGTCTAAAGAATAAGGACGTTACAGAGGGGATAGACGAGAAGGACGTAGACGCCGTTATATTAGACATGCCGACTCCATGGTCTGTCGTGAGCCATGCCTTCTCGGCCCTGAAGGGTAGCGGAGCCTTCATAGCATTTATCCCCACGATAGAACAAGTAATAAAGACTGTGGAGACCCTAAGAGAAAACTGGTTCGTGGACGTAGAGACTTTCGAGACTCTGCTTCGTGGCATTCAGGTAGCTAAAGACAGGACTAGACCCCAAACCCTCATGACCGGACATACAGGATACATAGTGAAAGCGAGAAAAGCGCTTCCAAAATGAAATATTATGGTATTCTACTTCTACTTTAATAGCGCAAGAATCAATTACTGACCGAAGCAAATAGGGCCTAGTAATCTTCCTTTAAAAAGGAATAAACTCTTAAAAACATTAATTTTTACGGTATTCTAATTGATGGAGGAATCGTTGTGTTAGAATTCATTTTAATTATCCTTGTGGGCATCGTTTTGGGATTTTTCTTTGCCTTCATCTATTTTAGGGCTAAAGTGGATTCCGTGGCTAGAGAGTTCGGAGAGAAAATTGGTCAGAAAGTATTCGAGCAAAAGAAAGCAGAGCTCGAGAACTTCTTTGAAGAGAAGTATAAGATGTTACTGGAGCAATGGAAGATTGAGTGGGAGAGAACTTTTAGGGAGGATGCTTTAGCAAAGAGCCGAGCGGTTCTAAAAGGTAAATTAGCAGAGCAATTAGCACCGCTCTTTAAGGTGTTCGGGTATAATCCAAGCGATGCAAGATTCATAGGAGACCCAGTCGACTATATAATCTTTGATGGCTATACTAGAGTTAAAGAGCGAATAGAAGATAGCCCAATAACGATCGTCTTAGCGGACGTCAAAACAGGCAACGCCAACCTCACCTATGAGCAAAGGAGGATAAAGCGAGGAATAGAATTAGGACTAGTAAAATTTGAGATCATCAGAATGTAGTCATAGAAAGATTCGAACTATTGTGTGATCGTCCAGAATTTTACGTTTGTTTCTCTAGCTTTAGTTTATCTAGTTCTTCCTTTATCAGGTTGTGGGTGAGCTCTGGATCTGCTCTTCCCTTAGTTTTCCTCATGACTTGGCCGACTAGGAAGTGTATCGCCTTCTCGTCCTTCAAGGCGTCTTCTACGGCCTTCCTGTTCTCCTCGAAAACCTTCTTTATAAGAGTCCTTATCTCTTGAACAGAGGATATTCTGACCAAGTTTTTCTCCTTCACTATTTCTCTAGGGTCTTTGCCCGTCACTATCATCTCCGGAAGCACCTTCTTAGCGATCTTACCGCTGATCTCTCCTTCGTCTATTAGCTTGATCATCTCGACCAGATGTCTAGGCGAGAGTTTAGATTCATGGATCTCTAGGTTGTTCTCGTATAGATACCGCAATACGTCGCTCATAACCCAGTTGCTTATCTTCTTGGGCTGGTTGTAGAGTTTAACGCACTCTTCGAAGAAGTCTGCTATACGCTTGTCTGCGACCAGTACCTCGGCGTCGTATTCGGGAAGCCCATACATCTTCTTGAATCTCTCTATCCTAGCGTCGGGTAGTTCAGGCATACGTGAAATCACATTCTTTATGAACTCGTCGTCTAACAGGAATATCGGGAGGTCTGGCTCAGGGAAGTACCTGTAGTCCTGCTCCTCCTCTTTCATCCGGAGAGATATGGTGACCCTCCGCCTTTCGTCCCAATGCCTAGTTTCTCTTAACACCTTTCTTTCTTTGCTTAGAAGGTCTTTTTGCCTTATGATCTCATAGGTTAACGCCCTCTCGACCTCCTTGAAGGACGAGATATTCTTTATCTCGACTCTCATGCCTCCCTTTATCGAGACGTTTGCGTCGCAGCGCATAGAGCCCTCCAAGCTCCCGTCGAAGACTCCAAGATGCTCTAGTATAGACCTAAGCTTTCGTAGAAGAATCCGGGCCTCTTTTGGGGAAGTTAAGTCTGGTAGAGTCACTATCTCTAAAAGTGCTACTCCAGACCTGTTGTAGTCGACGAGCGTGTAGGGTGAACGGTCTATCGGTCCGAGATACGTCAGTCTCCCAGGATCCTCTTCTAGATGCACTCTACCTATCCTGATCCTCTTCCTCGCATTTTTTATCTTAATCTCTACATACCCGCCTGTTCCTATCGGAAGGCCTCCGGCTCGGTCGTATTGTGAGATCTGGAAGTTTTTCGGCAGGTCTGGGTAAAAGTAGTTCTTCCTGAAGAAGAGGATCTTATGGTTTAGTTTACAGTTTAAGGCGGCGGCAGCCATCACTGCATACTCTACGGCCTTCCTGTTCACTACGGGTAGGGTTCCAGGCAAACCTAAACAGACTGGGCAGACGTTTGTGTTAGGCTCCTTACCCCGATAGTCTGAAGGGCAGCTGCAGAAGAGTTTAGTCTTTAAGTTTGTTAACTGGACGTGTATCTCTAAACCTATCTTAACGTTCTCTGGGAGAGACAGCTAAACCACCTCAGGTCTCTCTTTAACGTATCCCGTATTCTTCTCGAACGTATATGCTACTCTAAACAACAGGTCTTCACGGAACGGAGGCGCTATGACCTGTAGTCCGATCGGTAAACCTGAGCTTGTGAAGCCGCATGGGATCGATATGCTTGGAAGCCCGGCTAGATTGGCCGGAACAGTGTCTATGTCGCACATGTAAAGTTCTAGGGGATTCTCTATCTTTTCGCCGATCTTAAACGGCGGGGTGGGCATGGTCGGGGCTGCCAGAACGTCGAACTCCTCGAAGGCTTTTTCGAAGTCCATACGGATCAACGTTCTGACCTTAAGGGCTTTCAGATAGTATCTGTTGTAATATCCAGAGGAGAGGGTGAACGTTCCAAGGATTATCCTCCTCCTAACCTCCGGCCCGAAGCCGTTTCTCCTAACTTTCCCTATGTAGGTGAACCAGTCGTCGTTTCCGAACTCCTCGCTGTAACCGTAGCGTATCCCGTCGTACCGAGCTAGGTTCGAGCTAGCCTCAGACATCGCAATTATGTAATATGCGGCCAATGCATACTCTAACGACGGTAGAGAACAGACGGAGTGTTCAGCGCCTAAGTCTTCTAGTTTATGCACGGCTTCCCAAACAGTTTTCTCTACAACCTTCTGTGTCCCTTCACCGAAGAACTCTTTGGGGACGCCTATCTTAACCCCCTTTACATTCTCTCTCAGAAGACTCGTGTAGTCTTTCGGCTTCAGGTTTACCGAGGTGCTGTCTCTAGGGTCATGTCCTGCGATTACGCTAAAGAGTAAGGCGCAATCGTAAACGTTCCTAGCCATCGGTCCGATCTGCTCTAAGCTATTCGCATACGCTATGAGACCATACCTGCTTACGGAGCCGTAGGTGGGTTTAAGACCGACTATCGAACAGAAGCTTGCAGGACAACGAATAGACCCGCCGGTGTCGGAGCCTAACGCAAGCACGGCCTCTTCTGCGGCTACAGCAGCAGCGCTTCCACCTGAAGACCCGCCAGGCACCCTCGTTAAGTCCCAAGGGTTTCTCGTCGGTCCGAAATAGCTCGTTTCCGTCGAGACCCCCATGGCAAACTCGTCCATGTTCGTCTTCCCTACTATGACGGCTCCTTCCCTCTTTAACCGTTCGATGACGGTTGCGTCGTATACAGGTTTAAAGTTAGCTAGGATTCTTGAAG
>CAZVJZ010000007.1:0-11220 GCA_964627655.1 uncultured Candidatus Bathyarchaeia archaeon | reverse complement strand
TCTAATTCCCTTGGTACATATGTTGTCTTTCACCGCTATGGGTACGCCGAACAAGCGGCCATGAATTTTTCCTCTAGAGGCAGCCTCGTCTAGAAGTTTAGCACGGTTCAGCGACTCTTCTCGAAGGGTCGTGACATAGCAGTTTAGTTTATCTTCCGCCTCAGCTATCCTATCGAACGTCGATTCTACTATTTCGGTGACCTTCAGTTCACCAGACTTCACCCTCGAAACTATTTCTCTGGCGGATAACGGACGAGTTTCCTTCATGGCAGCTAACCACTTATACTATCTTAGGCGCCTTTATGTATCCGTCCTTCTTCTTCGGGGCATTTAAGGTGGCTAACTCGTGGGGTAAAGGCTCAGTGGCTTCATCCTCCCTAAAGACGTTCGAGAGTTCGATTACGTGATATGTAGGTTCAACCTCGTCTAGGTCTAGCTCGTCGATCTTATGGAAATAAGATAGTATCTCATTGAACTGTTTTGTGAAGGTCTCTTTTTCGTCTTCGTTAAGGACTATTCCGGCTAAGGAGGCGATATGCTCCACTTCTCTCTTGGAGATTATCTCACCGTTCAACCCCGTGCTTCCGACCCGTCTATCTTTTATACCCTATCTCTCTTAGAAAGTTTTTCCTCCAAGAAACGTCTTCCTCTGACTCTATCCCTTTAGGTTTAAACCCGTCTATCACTCCGAGTATTCCTCTACCCTGATCGGTTTCCGCTACGACTACTTCAAGCGGATTCGCCGTGGCAGCGTATATGGTGCAGACCTCTGAAACCATCTTTATAGCGTTTAGAACGTTTATCGGATACGCTTCTCTCAAGACTATTATGAAGGAGTGTCCTGCACCTAGTTTTAAAGCGTTTTCAGCAGCAATCCTCTTAAGCTCCTCGTCTGTGCCCTCCGTTCGGATCAAGCACTTCCCCGAGGCTTCACAGAATCCTAAGCCGAACTTGATCCCGGGAACGGAGGTCACGAGAGCCTCGTAAAGGTCTTCGACGGTTTTTATGAAGTGTGCTGTCCCTAAGATGACGTTACAACCTTCAGGAAAGTCTATCTTTACGGTTTCAATCTTCACTTCCAACCACCCGACCTGCTAAGTGAAGGCTTAAACGCTTAATCTGCTCTCTAATTCTCTAGATTTCTATTAAATATTTTTATTTTAGCGGTTCCATAATAAAGTAGATGGAGAGATGGGAAGCAGGTCTTCTAGCCGTAGCGATCTAGAACGTAGGGCCCTCGAAATAATAATCAATTCGAGGGAGAAGGGTGTCCTTCAGTCAGAACTGTGGCGTGACCTCAACGCAAGCAGTAGAGAAGGCTCAAGAATATCTATAAAGCTTGAAAAGAAGGGGTTGATCAAGAGGCGTAGAGAGCTGGCCAACGGGAGGTGGACCTACCGGCTGTTCACAGACCGTATGCCACCGAGAATAGACTCCATATTCGACTCTCCCTGCGTTCGTTGCGAGGACTTTTATCGCTGCGGATATGGAGGCACAGTCTCGCCGAACAAATGCGTTAAGTTGATGAGGTGGATCCTCAAGAACTAAATGATGCTTTTTAACTTTCTCCATCCCTTTTTTAGGATAGTGTAATCCTTTGACTAAATCCTATCTACGTGAGAGAAAGAGAGACTACTATTACCGTAAAGCTAAGCAAGAGGACTACCGGTCGAGGGCAGTATACAAGCTCTTAGAGGCCATAAAGAAATACAGGTTCATCAAGAAGGGGGATGTAGTAGTTGACTTAGGAGCAGCTCCTGGAGGCTGGGTGCAGGGCTGCCTGAAAACGGTGGGGAAGGAGGGCTTCGTTCTAGCAGTCGACTTGAGACCGATAAAGCCTTTCAAGGAACCTAACGTAGCCTTCATCAAGGGAGACGTTTCAGAGGAGGAGACCTTAAGCGCTATAATCGATAGACTGCCATCGGCCGCCGACGCCGTCATAAGCGACCTATCCCCGAATCTCTCTGGTGTATGGGAGGTCGACCACGCTAGGCAGATCAAGCTAGCCTATGATGCACTAGAAATAGCAAGAAAAATCCTCAAAAAAGGAGGAAACTTCTTTGCCAAAATGTTTGAAGGAGACCTCTCCAACGACTTCATCAAAGAGGTAAAGAGAAATTTCCACACGATCAAGATATTTCGACCTAAAGCCAGTAGGAAAAGAAGCTCCGAGATCTACGTTTTAGGGTTGGGTTTTAAGGGTAGAGGATGATCGGTCCTTTTAGTCGTTTCAGAAAACGTTTTCTGAAACGATTGAGTCTGAAGAGAAAACGTGGGATCATCTATATAAAAGTTGAATAATAGTTCTTCGAGCTTTTAGGCATATAATCTATGATGCGTCGAGCTAAGCGATATTGAAGCAGTGGATTTTTTAGGTTCTAGGCTCCTCTCAGCTTATTATCTACAAAAATCGTGAAGTCAGCGTCGGTCTATCTACATTTTTATTGTAGATATTTTGACAAGTACTTTTAATTAAAGTTTATATCTATAAGAAACGTAAAGGATTATCGCCATGAAGATCACGATCGATGACGAGATATTAGCGATCTACGAGGACCTGCCTGAAGTATTTAAGCTCGGCGACGTTAGAGAGAGAATTAAAAAGAAGATTCCTCTGCCGACGCTGCATGTGAACTTGGAAAGGATGGTGAAGGTGGGCCTTATATCACGTATAGAGATCCCTAACAAGAAGACTAGGAGATATCACCGGAACTTCAAGAATCTGAAGGAGTGGTTCGAGGTCTGCGTGGTTAAGCCTCTTAAGGAGAGGAAGAAGGAAGAGACAATCAAGGTTTAGTTCAGGGATAAGGTTTGAGGAAGAGATACGGTCTAGATATAGAGAGGCAGCTCGTCAGGCGGTTCAGGGAGAAAGGTGCGTATAGCGAGAGAAGGCCTAGAAGCCTCGGAGGCACAGACGTACTCAGAATATACGATAACGAGATCTGGCTCATCCAATCTAAGACGACAAGCAAAAGATGCCTATACATCCCCAGAGAGGAGGTGGAGAAACTCCTTAAAGACCGGGAGGTCATGAAGCGGAACCTAAGCAAGTTCGATATACCGATTAAGGCGATCTTCTATGTGGCGAGGATAATCTCGCCAGCGAAGGGGAGGAAAGCTAGGAGGATAAGTCGTTACCTAGAAGTTTCTGAGGTTAAAGGCGAGACACTTAAAGTTCAGTTTGAACCGTTTAAGGCTGAATGGCTAAATCGGAAGAGTTAACCGACTAGGCCTAAGTCTCTGAGTTTCTGGATTATTCTATCAACGACGACGTTCGGGTCTTGATCGATCTTCCTCGAAGCAACCCTGACTATAGGAACCTTGCCTCTAAAGTAGCTTAATATCGGCCTCGTCTGCTCTCTATATCTTTCTAGACGGTTCTGTATAACCTCCGGCCTATCGTCTTCACGCTGAATCAAGCGTGTTCCGCATCTATCGCATTTTTCGTCGCATTTCGGCTTTAGGGTTTTAAGGTTATAGATCGCCCCGCACTTGGGACAGATTCTCCTGTTGGAGAGCCTTTCGATTATTATCTTATTCGGGACGATTAGCTGAATTATCGCATCGATGGTAGTCATCTCTTCTAAGGCTTCGGCCTGCTTTAAGGTTCTCGGATAACCGTCTAGGATGAAGCTCGAATCACCCATCTTTTCTATCTCGCTTTTAACGACCTCTATCACTAGGTCGTCTGGAACAAGTTCTCCCCTACGCAGGAAGTCCGCAACCTTCTCCCCCAACTCCGTTTTATTCTTTACGGCTTCTCTAAAGACGTCTCCGGTAGCTAACGGAATCACGTTTAACTTCTTCTTCAGCAGATTTGCGTATGTCCCCTTACCTGATCCCGGAGGGCCGAATATAAGTAACCTCATATTCTTCATCCCGGTTTTTAGAGAAATAGAATGAAAGTTGAAATCCTTAAAGTTTTTCCATCGTCTTAAAGAGACCTTGCACGTAAAGCTATTTATCCGTTCTCTTTAGAAGTTTAAGGGGAGGTTCGAGTCTCGTTGTATGACCTTATAATTAAAGGAGGTTTTCTTATAGATCCCTACCAGAAGATCCAAGGCTATTACGACGTCGCTTTTGAGAGAGGCGGAATATCTAAAGTGGAAGAGAGTATAGACGATAAAGACGGAAGAAAAATATTGGATGCCGCAGGAAAGATGGTGGTTCCTGGTCTGATAGACCTTCACACCCATGTTTATTGGGGGGTCTCACATTTCGGTATAGATGCGGATTCACGTTGTCTCGATAGAGGAGTGACGACCGTGGTCGACGCAGGGTCCGCCGGAGCCTTAACCTTTCGAGGCTTCAGAAGGTTTATCGTCGAAAAAAGTAGGACTAGAATCTTTTCCTTCTTACATATAGCTACGATAGGCTTAACTACAGACTTGCCTGTAGGTGAACTTCGAGACCTTAAAAACTTAGACTACGAGAAGGCGGTGGAGGTCGGAAAAGAGAACAGGGACCTCATCTATGGAATAAAGATCAGGCTTGGAGAGAGGGAAGTCGGAGATTACGCCCCTCAAGCCTTAAGGCTAGCTAAAGAGGCTGCTAAGGAGTTGAGGGTACCCTTAATGGTTCACCCAGGAGTACATAAATCCTTCACTATAAGCGACATCCTATCCGTATTGGAACATGGGGACATAATGACCCACTGTTTTGCTATCCAACATCCCTGGCCGTTTCATCAATCTACCATACTGAATGAGAAGGGAGAGGTCATCCCGGAAGCTTGGGATGCGAGGAGGAGAGGGATCCTTTTCGACGTAGGTCATGGAGTAGGCAGCTTCTCCTTCTCGACAGCCGAAAAAGCTCTAAGGCAAGGTTTCATCCCAGATACCATAAGCACAGACTTACATGCATATAACGTGGATTACCTTGTCTTCGACCTTCCCACTACGTTATCTAAATTTCTGGCCTTAGGACTCTCTCTAGAGGAGGTAATCGAACTCAGTACATCAACTCCTTCATCCGCTTTAGGATTAAACGGGAAAATAGGTACGTTAAAGCCTGGCGCTGAAGGGGACGCCGTAATCCTAGAAGTTGATGAAGGAAACTTCATTTTCCGGGATCCGTTAAACGAAGAGAGGAGGGGAACAAAAAAGCTGAATCCTGTAGCAGTCGTTAAAGGCGGAGAGGTTGCATCGGCTGATCCTCGAATCTTTAGAAAACCTATAAATAGATAGAAGAGAAACCAACTTTCTGTGGGATCCAAGTTGCCGGTGAAAATTTTAAAGCTGGATGAAGTTGAAACAAAGACTATTCTCGGTGGACCGATAAAAGTTGTTTTCAACCAAGAAACCGCCGATACTAGATACCTCACGTTCGCTGTGGGAGACTTCAACCCGGGAGAAGGCTTAAAGTTTCATCTGCATCCAGAATCCGAAGAGATATACTTCATAGTTAAAGGCTCCGGAACCGTGTACATAGGAGAGGAGAAGAAACCGGTAACCGTAGAGCCTAACACGGCGATCTATATACCGCCGAATACGGTTCATGGCGTTAAGAACACGGGAAGCGAGAAACTCGTGATAGCCTTCTTCGTTGCACCGGGAAGAGAAGAGTCGAAGGTGGTCGAGTAATACAAGACCTCTCTTTTTCTAGCTCAAGAGAAGAGATGGAGCATCTGCCTACGTCAAGTTCAAGAGTTAAAGCCTCCGATTAACGGTGGAAGAAAACGACATGAAGGTAGAGGACTTAGACACCCCTGTTCTAACGGTAGACCTAGATATACTGGAGAAGAATATACGATACATGGCCGAACACTGCCGTGAATTAGGTATAGGCCTCCGTCCACACGTTAAAACCCATAAGATTCCGGAGATAGCGCATATGCAGCTAGCAGCCGGTGCAGTAGGGATATGTTGTCAGAAGCTAGGAGAAGCTGAGGTAATGGCGGCTGCGGGAATAAAGGACATCCTAGTCACCTACAACATAGTCGGTAAACAGAAGCTTGAACGATTAACTCGTCTAGCTAGGAGAGTAAACTTAACCGTGACCGTGGACTCCAGCTATGTGGCTGCAGGGATCTCTAGACAAGCCCAAGAAGACGATTGTGAAGTAGGGGTCCTAGTAGAGCTCGATACGGGTGGGGCTAGGACAGGCGTCCAGTCGCCTAGAGCAGCACTAAAGCTCGCTGAGGAAGTCTTAAAGATGCCGGGTTTAAACCTGTGGGGAATAATGACCTACCCAAGCAACAGGAGAGCTAAACCCTTCGTAGAGGAGACAGTCGATTTATTTAAGAAGAGAGGAATTCCGGTCGAGGTCATCAGCGGCGGCGGGACAGGTCTAGAAGAGATCTCGAAGGAGATAGGTTGCACGGAAACACGTAGTGGATCCTATGTTTTCGAGGGGCCGAAGAGGATACGTATTCCAGAGAACCCGCCGAACCCGGAGACCTGCGCCTTACGTTTGATCACCACAGTCGTCAGCACTCCGACACCTAACAGGGTGATAGTGGACGCTGGCCAGAAGAGTCTAACCCTCTTCGTTAACTTCTTCCGTCCTCAGCCTCCACCTCCACATTACGGATACATAGTCGAGTATCCAGAAGCGAAGATGTATGGCATGTCGGTCGAGCATGGACATATCGACGTAAGCTCCTGCAAACATAAGTTCAAGATAGGCGAGAAGCTCTCGATAATCCCTGTGCATCAAGGAATGACGCTTAACCTCCACGATGAACTCGTAGGTGTCCGTAAGGGTAAAGTTGAGGTCGTTTGGGAGGTTGCTGCAAGAGGAAAAATAAGGTGAAAAACAGAATTTACGGAGGATCGTTTAGGGGTATATGATCGTAACCGTTAAAGTCTATTATTATGAAGTGTTCGAGAAAGGCTTAATAGAGTTGAGCTTAGATGATAATGCAACGGTCAGAGACGCCCTTAACCTGTTAGACCAGAAATTCGGTTTAAAATTTAAGAAGAAAACAGGAATGAGCCTTAAGGAAGCTTTAAAAAGAAGATTTAACGTATTCCTGAATGGAGAGTGCTTCGATTTAAAGTGCTTAAATTATATGCTTAACGATGGAGATATATTAACGATTCTTAGACCTGTCAGTGGAGGAAAGATTTAAAGCGTTTCAATGAAAAACCGGTGGATTCTAAAGTTTCACGAACGTTAAGCCTAGTTCCCTTAACTTCTCGTTTGTCGGGATACCCGTTTCAACGTCCCAGCCGCATATCTCATAGTAGTCGTTAAGCATCCTCTCAAACTCCTCTCTAGTGATCGCTTGTCCATCCGTAGGCCCGCCTCTCAACGGCTCCATAAACCTAGGCGGTAAACGGTCGTCTTTACGGGTGATCCCCTCCCTAACGTTAAACGCCCTGCAAAGCGTGTTTATCCTCTCGCCTGTAGTCATGAACTCCTCCACGGTATAGTCCCACCCGGTTACAGCGTTGATCAACTCGACGAGTTCGGATGGCCTATAATGTACTCCGCCGAACCAGTATATGCACTCACAGATCACGAGTGAGTTTATCACGGCTATATAGTCCTGAGTCTTCTTCATGGCTAAGACCTTCGCTTTAGAAGTGTCTAAACGGGATAGTGGGGCCGATATGCTTATCTCTGGAGCCATGTTCGGCGACTCTAGGTCTGTGTCATGCATCGACTGAATATGACATGCGCCACGGTTGGATACGGCATACATTAACCCTAACCCCTTCTTTCCTCTCGGCTCATGCATAGGAACCTCCAAACCTTTAACCTCCACAGCAAACTTCTCAGCCCCTCTACCTATTCTCTCGGCCGCCCTCCTGACTCCTTCAGCCAGAACGTCCCCGAACCCGTCTCTCAGAGCTATCTTCTCTACCATCTTGACCGCTGCCTCCGCATTCCCGAAGGTTAGTTCAAGCCCGTCTGTATCTTCCTTCGTGATTATCCCATTCTCGAAGCATTCCATCGCAAACGCTATACATACACCGGTCGAGATGGTGTCTAGGCTGTAGGCGTTGCAGAGCATATTCATCTTAGCTATAGCGTCCAGCCTGTCGATGCCGAGTAGAGATCCGAGGGAGGCGACGTTCTCGTATTCAGGTCCACCATAATCTGGAAGTACAGGTGCAAATTCTCCTTCCTTAACTTCTACTATCCTCTTGCAGGCGACCGGGCATCTAGGGCAAGCTTCACGGTTCACGAGTATAGTCTTCGCTATTGTCTGGCCTGAGATCTTCTCCGCTCCCTCGAAAACTCCGCTCCTAAAGTTTCTCGTGGGTAAGATGCCGTCGTTCTGTAGGTCGGGCACGAAGCCTGCTTGACCGTACTCCCTCAAGGTTTTCGTGGTCGGATTATCGAACGTTCCCCTAGCTATCTTCCTACTTAATTCTCTAACCTTATCCGGGTCTGCTGCCTCGACCTTCTTACTTCCCTTAGCGGCTATAGCCTTCAACTTTTTTGATCCCATAACGGCGCCTAACCCCGTCCTTCCAGCCGCCCTGTGAGCCGTATGCGTTACAGCAGATATCCTAACCAAATTTTCGGCAGCCGGGCCTTCGGCTATCACGGCAGCGTCCTTGAAGCCTACCTCCTCCTTTATCAAGCGCTCCGTTTCAGCCGTCCACTTACCCCAGAGATGTTTAGCGTCTCTTATCTCGACGTTCTCATCGTTGATCCAGATGTAGACGGGCGACTCAGAGGCCCCCTCGACTATCAAGGCGTCGTACCCAGACTTCTTTAACCCGTCGGCAAACCATCCTGAACAGTTTGCCTCTCCCCAGATACCTGTTAGAGGAGACTTGCCTGCGACGACAAACCTTGTGTCTCCAGGTATGCCTACGGCGTTGACCGGGCCGACCGAAAACACGAGTTTATTCTCGGCGCTTAACGAGTCTATAGAGCTTTTAAGCTCTCTGTATAGAATCTGTATGGCTAGGCCTCTTCCGCCAAGAAAACTTCTCGCGTCACTTTCGGAGAGTTTTTCCGTGGAGATTTTTCCATCCGTTAGGTTTACTCTTAAAATACGTCCCATAAATCCGTACAAACTTACGGTTCCCCCTAATCCAGAGATAGAGGTCTCCCCTTAAATTGTTTTATGTTCTTCTAAGACCATAAAGAGTGAGATTCAAGTTTCTATTCGTTTTGAGCCTCAACCACAGTTTTAGGATGTTCACGCCCATATCTATGATGTCGGAGAACATCCTCACTTTACTGCGTTTCCCTCCTCTCCACACGACAGGTATCTCCTTAACTCTGTAACCGCTATGATATGCTAACACTAGGACCTCCGTGTCCCAGAACCAGTGGCCTGCCTTAACCTCGTCTAGCAGCCTCATTAAAGGCTCCCTCTTGAACGCTTTAAATCCACACTGATGGTCTCGTAGGGGAGACTTAAGAAAGATTCTCACCATCAGGTTGTATGTTAGAGAGAGTATTCCCCTCAGGGTGGACCGCTTGACCACGCTTTTAGGATGCATCCTAGAGCCCGTTGCGAAGTTGTATCCGCTTTTTATGGCTTGGATAAGCGGTTTTAGGAACTTAGGGTCCGTAGATAAGTCTACGTCAGTATAGATGAGTATCCTCCCCTTAGACTTCTTGAAGGCCCTGTTGAGAGCTCTTCCTCTACCTAGCCTTCTGTCGCTGTGTAGGTGCTTAACCTGCGGATACCGCCGAGAAAGTTCCTCAGCAACTTTATCTGTGCCGTCTGTGCTGCCGTCCTCCGCGATTATGATCTCGAATGATTCTGCAGTCCTCTTTAGTTGATCCATAGTCTTAAGCACAGCGTTCTCAAGTCTATCTGCCTCGTTGTATGCGGGGAAAACGAGAGAAATCTCGACTTCCTCGTTTAATCGATTCATAGTTTACACCGTTCCTAGAAGAGCCAGCTACCAAACCATCTGAGAGCCTCTTTATACCCGTATGGGATTCTCATACCTGAGATTACAGGATAGAAAAGCGCGAATAGAACTCCCAGCAGAGTTAGGTATGTTAGCGTGAAGGCTTTTCCCCATCTACTGCCCCAAGAGTCGTTCAGAAACTCTGTGATGGATAGGGTTATCACGGGCACGTTCATGTAGAAGTGATATATGAACAGGCATCTGCTGATGAAGGCGTAGGGTATCCATTGAAACAGGAAAAGCGATACGATGAATAGAGAGGTTTTATCCCTGTCTTTTATTGCCTTTATCGCCGTGGCCGTCAAGAAAGGTAGACTCATCCACCAGATCCCCGGGTTACCCATCGCAACTATCGTGGAGACCATTCCGTTGGGGAGATACTGCACATCCAACCATAAAGGCCTAGTGATCAGGGGCCACGACCACCAAGGAGACGAAAACGGATGGGTAGCCTTTAAGGTCGAGTGGTAGCGATACATCTCCCACTGCCTGTTTATGACGTCTTGCAGCGAGTGACCTAACGTCATGTAGGGGATGAAGGAGCAGAAGTACACCGAGACGGCTACGGCCGCAGAGCAGATTATTATCATGAACGATCTTCTAAAGATTTCTCTAAATTCACATCTAGAAGCCTTCACATTCCATAGCAGAGCAGCCGATATGAGGACAACTTCTCCCGCGAACCCATAGAGGGCATACCATTTAGTCGAAAAGGCCAGGAAAAAGGCTATAGCTCCGGCTAAGAAAAGCCATCCGTTTAGCCCCGCTCCCTCTACGACCCTCCTATAACAGACGAACAGAAAGACGTAGGAAGTTAAGATGAAGAAGACGGCGAAAGTGTCGACCGTCGCAATTCTACCCATCGTGAAATGCATGAAGTCTAAGGAGAGGAGAGAAGACGAAAGGAGGGCGGCTACCCTAGTATGAAAAATCACCTTAGCTAGGAGATAGATCGTCGGGATCATTAACGAGGCGACTACTACCCCGGCAAACCTCCAGCCGAACGGACTGAAACCCAAAGACAGGATACTTAACGCTATGAAGAACTTTCCTAGAGGTGGATGCGTCCACTCGTAAGGCTCCTCATGGTTCAGATACTCTTCAGCCGTTCTGACGTAGTATATCTCGTCAAAGTAGATGTGAGAGCGATAGGTGGGCGGATGCTCGATGAGCTCCTGCTCGTCTATAAGTTTACCTACATCGTTTTTCACAGCTCCCTCAGCCCACACCTTCTCGATATGAAGTTTTTTGCCGTCTTTGCCGACAAAATAGACTTCATCTATCATGCCGAGCGAATTATAGAAGTGGAGTTTGACGAATCTGGTACAGACCCCCATTAGGTCGATCTTTCTCCACTTATAGTAGTATGATTCATGAAAGACTCCCTGGC
>CAZVJZ010000006.1:0-27937 GCA_964627655.1 uncultured Candidatus Bathyarchaeia archaeon | reverse complement strand
GTGGAGGTAGCTGAAGGACTTTCAGCTTAGACTTAGACTTCCTGAATGGTCTTCGGTTTAGGCTTGTCTTCTCTGAAGACCTTCTCAACCAAGGGTCAAAAGCTTATATAGAGCCGTGTAGGCTCGAGCTTAAATCCGCTCTACAGTCACTTTAATATGAATGTTTTTCCTTGAGGATGGTGTTATGGCTGGCTGCGCATTGTGTAAGGTCAGGGAAGCTGAGATACGTTTAGACTACGCTAGGATGGGTCTATGCGTAGACTGCTTCATAAAGTTCTATGAACGTAAAGTGGGCGGTACGATAAAGAAGTTTAGGATGTTTCCGTCCGACGGCCGTGTAGCCGTAGCGGTTTCTGGGGGTAAAGACAGTGGGGCTCTTCTTCACGTCCTGAGAACCCTCTACCCAGACTTAGAGTTGACTGCCATACACCTGAACTTGGGTATAGAAGGTTACTCCAAGGAGTGCGAGGATGCTGTGAGGAAGCTTGCAGTATCCCTCGACGTGAACTTGAAGGTCTTCCACCTAGAGGAGGAGGGCTTCACTATACAGAAGTTAGCGGAAACCAATCATAGAAGGAGAATATGCAGCTTATGCGGCTTAGTTAAGCGATACTGGCTTAACAGAATAGCCTACGACCTCGGAGTAGAGACCTTGGCCACCGGACACACCCTAGACGACCTAGCTAAGACGGCCTTAAACCACTATATACATGGAGATGTGGAATCCCTATTAAAGCTTAAACCCGTGTTGCCCAGCAACCTGGAGAAGAAGCTTGTCGGTAGGGTGAAGCCTCTATGTGAGGTTACAGGCTTCGAGAACTCTGCGTACGTGAATTACGTAGGGGTACCCTACACTCCACTAAGATGCCGTTTCAGCCGCCGCGGGGGAGAAGACAGAAAGGAAGTTATAGTTCAGAACATATTGAAGGTTATGCCCTCCTTCAGACACGTCTTCTTCAAGTCTCATCTTAAACGTTTTATCCCGATCTTAGAGAAGGGCTACGAGATAGAATCTGACCTGAAAGAATGCTGCATATGCGGTATGCCTACTTCTAGGGATGTATGTGCATACTGCGCCTTAAAGGATTCCTTGGAGAGAAAAAAGGATTAAGGTTTCTGCTTTAAGGGTATAGCATGCTCCTCGACATACCTCTGGAGACGCTTTCTCTTGAAGGGCCCTACGTAATGGAAAGCCTCCGCGTACTCTAGGCCGTAACGTTTGCCTATGGCGGCGGCTTCTGAACGAAAGACCGTCTCTACATACCAGTCTATGATAGAGTCTATGTCCCTCTCTAGCTCCGGTAAACGTAGGTTCCTCTCGGCTAGATAGTCCCGGAGCCGTAGAGCCATGTTAGCCACCTGGGTCCTGTTGGCTTTGAGAGCGGCGAGCTTAACCTCTATCGTCGAGGAGACGTCGACAACCCTGTTGACGAGTTGAGGTCCACGTGCAAAGTAATATCTCTCCTTAACGCTGTGAGGTTTGAGTCCGCCCTCGAAGTGTTCGGTGTAATCCAGTCTTGAGCCAGCCATCCACGCGGCGGCCTCTACGGCCTTAGCGGTGACGTAGTGGTCCGGGTTCTCCTCGTATAGGATGCATGGGTCGAACGTTATCACCGTATCCACCTTAAGTAGTCGGAAGAGGTATATGAGTCGAGCTCGCAGCTCGGTCGGGGAGACTTCGTCCATCCTGTGGTTTCGGTAGTCTAGGTCGAAACACTTCTTTACTCCGAGGATCTTAGCCGCCGCCCTGTGGTCTGCGGCGTTTCGGAGTATGGTCTCTGGAATATCGTAGCCGTAGGAGTCTTTCTCGTCGTTACTCGTTCGAATAAAGTATGCTGTGTATCCTTCTCTCACAAGCTTAGCAACCGTTCCACCGCAGAAGATCGTGAAGTCGTCGGCGTGGGGGGCTATGACGGCTAAGACCTTGCCTGAATGAGGATTCCCCTCGACACTTCTCTCTATGAACACTTCTGCAGGCTTCTCGAATAGATTTGTTTGAGAATACATCATAGAACCACAGCTAATTCATAAGCCTATATTGTTTAATAGGCCTTTCTAAGGGTCCTAGAGAAACCTTAAATCAGCGTCTCCTAACTCCTTCTAGGATGGCCTCCGCCCTCTCGTATATTTCTTTGCCTCCCTTAAGTTCAGATACGCCTATCCCCTCGACCGTGAAGGAGGCTGAAGCCGACCCGACGCATGCAGACCATACGGTATCTCCGCTTCTAACGTATTCTGACAGGAATGCGCCAACGAAGGAGTCCCCAGCTCCTGTCGGGTCGACTACCCTCTCAACCTTGAAGCTCGGTATAAAGTACGTTTCTCCACCAGAATAGGTTAGAGCTCCCTCTCCTCCCAAGGTGACTATCACTACCTCGACGTCGAGGCCGGCGAGCTTATCCATGGCCTTTAAGGGATCCTTGAAACCTGTCAGCGCAGATACTTCATCACTAGAGGTCTTCAGGACGTCTACCCTTCTAAGTATGGTTTTATTCCTCAACTCCACGAGGCTAACCGAACCGTGCCGGTCGAACGACCTCAGATATCCTTGAGGGTCGAGTGAAACCGTAAGGTCTCCCCTGTGAAGGTCCCCGAAAACTTGGTAGGATACTTCACCCGCTACAGGCGACACGTGAACGACCTTAGGGTTAAGCTGTAGCGCTTTCTCGATCGTCTCGATCCGGGGAGCCAAGTCGATCAGCCTCAACTCTCTCCGTCCGTCAGCATACCGGATGAGGAACTTCGTAGTCCTCGCACCCTTACACTTCTTGAGGTAGGAGACGTCGACCTCCCATCTCACCAGTAGCCTCAGATACTCTTCAGGGAAGTCCTCGCCGACGTTCGACAATACCGCTGCCTTAGACCTGAGGTTAGAAGCAGCGATGGAAGCGTAGGTGGGTGGGCCGCCGACAAACCTTTTTATCCCTCCAAAACTCGGGGCCTCTATGAAGTCTATCGTAACGTGGCCTATGGTTAGGATGTCCACCATGACTTCTGATCATATTTAACTTAGGGAGGGTAAAGATATAAAAGTCTCAGTTCCCTTACATTGACTGAAATGCCATACAAAAGAAAGTCGAGAGGACGGTCTAAAGGAGATAAAGGTAGAGGCTCCCTTGTGCAGTGTAGTCTATGCGGAGAGCTCGTTCCGAGGGATAAAGCCAAAAAAGTTTCTAGGAGATTAAGTTTCATAGACCCTGCGTTGGCTAAGGAACTCAGAGAGAAAGGTGCGTACATAGCTTCAAGCTCTCAGGTAGCGTACTACTGTATATCCTGTGCCGTGCATAGAGGTATAGTGAAGGTTCGCTCGAAAGAGGAACGTAAACGTTCACTTGCTAGGAGAAGATTTTAAACTTTTTCTCTTAGATTCCTTAAGGAAGTGGAAGGCTCTCTGCATAACCGTTAGATGGGTTACTATTGCGAGGGCTAGAACGCTCCATCTTAAGGCCTCCGGAACGGCGAGGTTAAGGAAGCTGGCAGCCACGAGCAACAGGATTCTCTCACCTCTCTCGAATAAGCCTACACCCTCCATCCTAACGCCTTCCCCCTCGCCTCTTGCCCTAGAGTAGCTGACCAAGAGTGAGCCTGCTAAGGCAAGGATTCCGATAGAAGGGTCGCATAAGCCACCCCCTATTATACCCAGTAACACGAACACTTCACCATACCTATCTAGAAGAGAGTCTAAAAAAGCGCCGAAAGTCGACTGCATACCGAGGGTTCTGGCCATAACACCGTCTAGAGCATCGCAGAAGCCGGATAGGATCAGGAGCGTTGGAGCTAAAGCCCTCAAAACCGGCTGTTCAGACCATACCCAATAGACGAGCGAGGAGCCTAAAGCAAAGGCTAAGCCTAGAAAGCTCACGAGATTTGGGGTTAAACCGATTCTCCCGGCGTACCTCGCCTCCCACGCCAGTAAATCTTGAGCCTTCCTCTTCAGTTTGGTGAGCAATTTCTCTACGCTCTCTAGGCTAATATGCTGCGGCCACCCTCACTAAGGACCGTGTTGTCTTTCCGCATACGACGCATACTCCCTCCTTCTCAGTCTTCTCGTCCACAGGTACGCCTAAAATTCTAGCGTCTATCTTCTCCTCTATCTCAAGTCCGCAGTCTTCGCTGCCACACCAGAAGAGTTGGACGACCCCCTTCCTCCCCTCGATTAGCTTGCTAGCCTCCTCCAGCGAGTCGACGTAGTGGATATGACTTCTCATCCACTCCCACGCTCTCTTCGAGATATCTGCCGTCATCTGTTTCGCCGTCTCGATAACCTTCTCTACGACGGCGTTCAGCTTGCATTCACTCCTCTCTAAGGTGTCTCTCCTTACGATAGTTACTTCCCCACGCTCGATATCTCTAGGCCCAACCTCAACCCTAATCGGGACGCCTCTAAGTTCCCAGTAATAGAATTTAGATCCCGGCGTCCAGTCTTCTCTGTCGTCCAGCTTAACCCTGACCCCCGCTTTCTCAAGTCTACGTGTTACCTCCCTAACCGCCCTGTCTATGGGCTCCTCTTTCCCCTTGTAGGGTATGGGGATCACCACCACCTGAATAGGTGCTATGTCGTATGGTAGGACGAGTCCGTTGTCGTCGCCATGAGCTATGACTATGGAGGCTATGGCTCGTTCAGATATTCCGTAACATGTCTGATACACGTATTCCCTGTCTCCGTCTACCGTCTCGTAGGTTACGTCGAACGCCTTGGAGAAGTTCTGTCCTAAGTTATGTACGGTTCCTATCTGGAGGACTCTTCCATCAGGACATATCGTATCGAACGCTATGGAGTACTCCGCCCCGGCGAACTTATCCCACTCCGGCCTCTTGGAGATTAGATATGGTACGCCTATAGAGTCGAAGAACTTCCTGTATACCGAGACCGCTTTCTCGACCTGTCTCTCAGCGTCCTCGGCCGTAGCATGGGCCGTATGAGCCTCCTTAAAAGTGGTCACCTCCCTCATCCTTATCAGAGGTCTAGTAGCCTTCGTCTCGTACCTGAAGACGTTAACTATCTGGTAAATGGCGATCGGCAGGTCTCTATGCGACCTAATCCAGAGCTTCAGCATAGGGTTTATCGCCGTCTCGCTAGTCGGCCTCAAAGCATACCTGACTTTAAGCGGGGTAGAGCCTCCATGGGTCACCCAAAAGCATTCTTCCTCGAAGCTCCTCACGTGTCTGCTTTCTCTAGCTAGGGAGGTTTCAGGGATCAGGAGAGGGAACTGAACTTCCTGATGTCCCGTAGAGTCGAGTAGCCCCCGGAGTATGTTAAGCACGTTCCTTCTGAGCTTGAAGCCGTAGGGAAGCCATACACCGCAACCTTTTATCGGGTACCTATAGTCCATTATCTCGGCGTTGAGTAGCACGTTTCTAAACCAATCGCCAAACTTCTTCGACCAACGATCTCTACTCACAGGCAAGCCTGAACCCCAACCGTCGATTATATGACTTCATCATAAAGAAGTCCTTTTTTACTTTTCCTTCTAGAACACATCTATTCGGGAAGGAATCTTCTTAAAGGATCCTCCTCCAGAACTCTCCTTAACCCATCCACGTCTAAACCCACTATGTCGTCGCCGTAAACCTCGCATCTCCTCCTCTTCCCTTGCAGCTCGGGTGAGCGGACGGTTAACTCGACCTCGAAACCGTTTTCACTCCACAGATAGATGTGCGGTGAACCCTCGTCCCCAGCCCTCCCCGTGGCTCTCCGTTCAACCCTCAACACTTTAAAACCCTTCTCCATCAACCTCTTCGCCACGGTCTTGGGATCCTCGGCGTAAACCTCTATGTCCACGTCGCTGTTCTTATTGGCTGTTCCACGCCACACACTGCCTATTAGAAGGGGGTTAAACCCTTTTAAGGCCTCCATAACCCTTAAGGCTTCCCTCCTCATCTTAACCAGCCTATCGGCTCTAGCCTCCCCCTCCCTCTCCTCGGCCAGCCTATCCAGCTCCTCAGCTACCTCTCGGTTACTCGGGTAAACCTTTAACCCTAGGATTCTGGCAGCCCTCACCTTAGCCTGCTTATACTCCTTCTCCTGCGAAGTGTAGAGTAGTAGAGCAGCTTCTCTAGCTACCTTTAACCTAGCTTCATCTCTCCTGAGAAACCTCAACGTCTTCCAGACCTAAAAAGACTTCTAAGCGTTCTCGGCTGCCGGTACTGCGATTAGCTTAGACTTCCTTATCCCGACATGCCTTAGGGGAGCTATCTTCTTAGCTTCGTTGTATATCTCCGAGGCTACCTTACCGAGGACTATCTCGTGGACGAACTGGTGGAAGTTTAGCTCGCTCGCCTTCTTCTCGATTATCTCTTTCATGACCTTCCTGATAGCCCTCTGCTGGGAGGTCTTTATCCTGGTTAAGGTGAAACCGCAGGCGGCTACCCTAAGCCTATAACCGTCTTTCGTCGTTACGTTGAATATTCCGTCGACGTAAGAGGTTCTCCTCCTGACGAGGCTTCTGAGATAATCCCTAGAGTACTCATGCCCTTTGAATATGGTGTTAGCCCTCTTTCCGTCGACCTTATTCACTTGGAAGTTTAGCTTCAGGTGTTGATGGGTGAAGTCCCCTGTGATGTCGTAGAGGGTTACCTCCACGGTTCTACCTAGAAGTTTAGAGGGGTCGTCGGCCGGTATAGACCCTAACTCAACCCCACCGAAATATTCTGGGGACACCACCGTGTACCATTCTTTGCTTCGCCACTTATCTCTAACTCTTCTAGACGACATCGTATTCTTCCCTCCTTCAGATCAAGGAGGCTGTATTAAAAGTTTTTCTCAGGATCCACTTTTCTTCATATAGTCCTGAAGGAGAGTTTACCCTTAGATATTGTAATCTCGTACATCTGGTTAGGATAGGGCTTCAACTCGAAGGCCTCTAGCTCATCGGCCGTGAGATGAAGGGTTATCTTCTGCAGCTCGTACTCCCTACCGGCTCCACCTGGAATGATGTATTGCAGCCCCTTACTTATCTGCATAACCATCTTGCTGATCTCTTCAGGAGTATCGGTAGAAGTCGCCATTAACACTGGAGGTCTCTCCCTCACCTCGACGAAGTCTATTCTATACCCTTCCCTGCCTTCAGGGTCTTTGATCCCCCTCACGCTGGCAACCTTCACCCTGATCTTCTGCTCCATCAGTTTTCCCTTCTCCAACGATACCTCGTTGATCTGATAATAGTAGGATGAGCTTAAAGTTAAGTGCTTCCCTTTTTCTGTCGAATAAAATTCAGTTACACTTATTAATGGATTTAGACCGATCTTCGAGTACACCGAAAGACTTCACCTATAGAGGGTTAAGGTCTGAGGCGGCATGAAACGGAATAGACATGAGCTAACCGCTGTCTTGCTGCTCTTAATATTTACTTCGATTCTGATATTTAGTACACCTAAGATCTTGAAGGTCTTCTTAAAGACGGACTACCCGCTGGAAGTAGTGATCTCAGGTAGCATGATTCCGACCCTTCAGGTAGGCGACTTGATAATCGTGGAGGGAGGCTTCAGCGGCGAGGCTATACGGGCAAGCAAAACTACTGGAGACATAATAATCTTCCCTAAACCCGGAAACCCGGAGGAGCTTATAGCGCATCGAGCTATAGAGAAGCTGAAGGGTTCCGAAGGCTTCTACTTCCGCACTAAAGGAGACAACAACCCTGAACCCGACCGGTGGCTGATCTCTGAGAACATGGTTGTTGGTAAGGTGGTCGGCAGGATCCCTATGATAGGCTTCCTATTCATGTCCCTACAGACTCCCATAGGCTTCACGGTGACCTTCACCATACTCATCCTCTTCATGCTCTCAGACCTGATAGGCTTCTCTAAAGAAAAGAGGTCGGAAGGTTAAGGATCCTCTTTCCCTACAACCTCTAACCCACCCATGTATGGTCTGAGAGCCTTCGGAACGACTACGGAACCATCCCGCTCCTGATAGTTCTCTAGGATGGCGACGATCGTCCTGCCCGTTGCGAGCGCCGTAGAGTTTAAGGTGTGAACGAAGCCTTTCGGGGGCTTCCCCTCCCCCTCCCTGTACCTTATGTTCAAGCTTCTAGCCTGATAGTCTGTACAGTTACTACATGAAACTACCTCACGATACCTCCCTTGAGCGGGCATCCAGACCTCTAGGTCGTACTTTTTGGCTGCCACGGCGCCAAGCTCACCTGAACACACGTTAACGATTCTGTATGGTAGCTCGAGTTTCCTGTAGATCTCCTCGGCGTTTCTGATGAGTTCCTCATGTATCTCCCAAGAATCTTCAGGCTTACAGAAGACGAACTGCTCCACCTTGTTGAACTGGTGGGTTCTAAAGATTCCTTTGGTGTCTTTGCCGTGTGCTCCAGCCTCCTTCCTGAAGCATGGGCTGACCCCCACAAACCTTAAGGGAAGGTCACTCTCGTAGAGCACCTCGTTCATGAACATGGCGGCCATCGGATGCTCTGAGGTAGCTATGAGGTATAGGTCTTCTCCTTCTACCTTGTAGAGCATCTCCTCGAAGTCTCCTAGGTCTGTGACTCCCTCGTAGGGCTCTCGCCTCATCATGTAAGGCGGCTCTATAGGCTCCCAACCCTTAGAGACCAGATGGTCTAACGCTAACCTTATCAACGCAAGCTCGAGCAGTACACCCTTCCCTTTCAAGTAGAAGAAGCGTGAACCCGCAACCTTAGCAGCCCTCTCCAACTCCACTATCCCTAGGTTTAGAGCCAGCTCTGTATGGTCTCTAACAGGGAAATCGAATTCAGGCTTCGAGCCCCACACACGCATCGTAACGTTCTCTGACTCGTCTTTACCTATAGGCACAGACTCATGTATGATGTTCGGTATCTCGAGTAAAAGCCTTCTCATCCTAACCTTATACTCTCTCGCCTCGTCCTCTAAACCCTTAATCTTGGCGGGTAAAGTCTTTGCTTCGTCGATCAAGTGGTCGACTTTCTCCCCTCTCTTTCTAAGCGAGGCTATCTGCTGGGTTAGAACGTTCCTCCTATACCTGAGTCTCTGAAGCTCAGAGGTCAGCTTCCTCCACTTTGCGTCTACATCGATCAACTCTTCTAAGACTCTTAGCTTCTCGTATTCCCCTCTCTTCATGAGGTTCTCTCTAACGACCTCAGGCCTCTCCCTCACCAACTTAATGTCTATCATCGAGTCACCATAGGCAACTTTATGTCGCTTTCATTTTCCCTGAAGGTTCAGGGATTTTACGCTTTTAGGTAAGATAACGTTACTTTAAGATTTTAATCGTTCTCTCCGCTATCTGGACGCATGAGAGCAGGTCGTCTAGCGTCTCGATCAAACTTCCGAGCTTACGGCATCTAACCTCTACTATAACCTCTCTCCTCGACCTTGAAGTTTTAACGGTGAACCTCGGGGCCTCGAAATCGTCTGGGGAAACCGCTTCGAAGACCGACTCCGCCTCGTCCTCGCCTGCACACTTCAAAACGACCTTCGCCTCTATCATCCTACCTCCTCGCCAACGCCTTCTTCAAGGCGTCTATGAACTCCCCTAGCCTTTCCTTCGGTATCTGCGCACCAGCCGCTATGTTATGTCCCCCACCTAAACCCGAAAGCTTCTCAGCAGTCTCCTTCATCAATTCACCTAAGTTTATCCCCATCTTAACGGTCTCAGCGGTCCCCCTAGCCGAAACCTTGACTATGCTCTCATCCCTTACGAAAGAGTAGGCTATCAACGGCTTATCGCTTCTTGGTAAGCCACGAATGGCGATGTTAGAGATCGTTCCTATCATCCTCTCGCTTATCACCTCTCCCCCATGAAGTAGATAGAAGCCATCGAACTCCTCAAGGCTCGTCGGGGTTTCGTTTATCCACCTCATATACTGTATTATGGTTCTACGGTAGCTCTGTAAAACCTCTTCAGCCTCCTTGAGGGCGTAGCTTCTGTCTCCGGCGCATATAGCGATCCCTAATCCCGGCTTCTCCATCCTACCCGTCGCGTTTAGGAGTGAAGCGAACTCCCTAGCGTCTCTCAGGGAAGTCCAAGGCTCCTCCTTGCAGAGGGTATATACGGTGCCTATCAGTGTCATAGCAGCGCTTTTTTGATCAGTTTTTGCGGCGAGTATCGAGGCGAGTTCCGAGAAAAGCCTCTTCTTCTCCTCTTTAGATAGGTCTCGGAGAGCCCTCCATCTATCGTTCTCCTTAGGTTTAATATCGAGGCTCATCAGTAACGCTAGGCTCTTGTCCTCCTCGCCACTCACTCCGGGGATGAAGGGTTCGAAGGTGCTTGCTAAAGCCTTATGGATAGGTCTAGTTTCACGGCCGAATAGGAGTATATCTGTCTCGGTCTTTAACGTGCCGGACTCCACGGCGTCCTTTACGATCAACTCGTTTAAACCTCCGAGGCTCCTGTTATCGAACTTATCCTGCTGGTCTGCGAGTGCACCGACAACCCCTAGATAGGCTAGATCCCGGTTTTCATCGTTTAGCGCCTTCGCCGTCAAATAGGCTACGCCTGCCCCACTTATCTCCGTAGCACCGTCTATCTCATGTAGATGTGGATTCACCTGAAGAACACCCTCCGGAGGCTCCCCAGACGGTTGATGATGGTCTAAGACGACGACTTCGAGTCCTCTAAGCCTCTCTATAAGGTTGAGGTATCCACTGCCGAAGTCGGTGAATATTATTAATGGGGGCCTCGCAGCTAGAACTCCACTTATCACGTTCTCGTCTATCCATCTTTCAGCCCTGATGGAGAAGACCGCTCCACTTCTCATCAGGGAAGCCGCCATCAACCCTCCAGCTGAAAGTCCGTCGGCGTCGAAGTGTGTTACAACCCTAATCTGGTCTCCCCTGTCTATATGCTTAGAGACAACTTCAGCCGCTGCTTCAACGTCTCTCAGGAAAGATTCGATTTTACCAGCATAGGCTCCCATTGATCCACCAGTATTAGCTTAGCTGTATGCGTGGAGTGTACTTCCAGCCCTTCGGGAGAACGCCCTTACTTACATAATACTCGGCGAGCCTCCTTATCTTAGACTCTACGATCTGTAAGCTCCTCTTATTGTATAGGTCTTTCCTGTTCATCTCTAGATGTCTTCTTATGCGTTCAGCCTTATCTAGAAGTGCTTGAAGGTCTGTTGGGATAGGTGGTCGAAGCCCAGCCTCCTTCTGTATCTGGGTTATCGACTTTCCCGTTACGGCTTTAACTAGGGGTATTCCATACTGGTCACGGAGTATTATCCCTATCATACTCGGGTTATAACCTTCCTTCGTGAGCTTTATGACTAGGGCTTCCACTTCTTCAGGCTGATATTTACACCAGACTGGGGGCCTCTTACTCACGGGACGTGTTGAATGTGACTTTCCCTTCTCCTTCTTTGGCAACTTCGAACCCCTCAGAGGTTAATGGAAGAAGGAGGATTTATACTATTTAAGTTTTAATTTCAGGAGTGAGGTATACCATTCGGCGAACCTCCTAAACGCTATACCCCTATGTGACACCCTGTTCTTCTCGCTTACACTCAACTCTGCGAACGTTCTCCCCCCGAAACCGGCGGGTATGAATATGGGGTCGAACCCAAACTCTCTACCGCCGGCCATCCTATGTGCGATCTCACCCTTTACGACTCCGACGAAAACCTTCACATCACCGTCTGGCTCGGCGAAAGCTACGGCGGCCTTGAACTCGGCTCCTCTCTCATCTACATCCTTCATGAGCTTAAGTATCCCCTCGTTGCCGAGTGTCCTGTGGACGTAGGAGGAGTAGGGTCCTGGAAAGCCGTTTAGCGCCTCTATGAAGAGTCCAGCGTCCTCGGTGACCACGTTTAAGCCTAACTCCTTAGCGGCGGTCTCTGCACTCTTTCTCGCAACCTCCTCTACACTGTCGCTTTGGACCTCGAGCTTCTTCAACCTTAAAAGCACGATGGATAAGCCGAACTCGTTTAAGACTTCCCGCGCCTCATAGAACTTGTTAACGTTGCTTGACACGAAGTATACGGCTTTACCGTAACGGTTATTTCCCCTCAATCTTCCACCTTCACCTGCCTGAGACGTATCTCCCTCTCTTTGCGATCTCCTCTATTTTTGATAAGACTTTCCTAGCTTCGTCTTCCCCGACGACCTCAGAGTACCCGAGGAGAATTTCGCTGAAGTACTCGTCGGAATGGAGGTGATGCGTGCTCTCTAACGCCCTCTTCATTAGGTGTAGGTCTACACCCTTATCCTCGAGTTCTTCTGAAACCTCGCTTAGACCGAAGTCTATAAAGTAGATTCGCCCCTCGTCGAGTATCATGTTTGAGGTCGTTAAGTCCCCGTGGATCAATCCTCTCTTGTGCATCGCCCCTATCATTCTCCCGACTTCGATCAGTATCCTCCTCCTCTCCTCTTTAGGCAGGGAGTCTAATACATCCTTAAGCCTTACGCCCTCGATATATTCCATCATGATCGACTTATCCGTTAAGTCTACTAGGAAGATTATAGGCGTAGATACACCGCATTCCTTAGCTTTATGCATCATGGCGGCTTCATGGCTCGTCCTGGTGCTTCGTATCTCCTCGTCGAGCTCCCTTATCCTATAGCCTTTCCTAATCCTCCTCTTAACGACTACCTTCCTCCCATACCAGGTGTCTAAATACAGCTCGGCTTCAGCACCCCTCTTAAGAAGCATCCGTCTCTTCACCTTTCCTCCAAGGAACCTCTACCTCGTCCACCCTCCACTTAGGCCTAACCCCGCTCTCGCTTAAACTTAAGGCTCCCCCATACCTATACCTCAGTATTCCGGTCCAAGCTATCATCACACCGTTATCTAAGGCGTACTCATTAGGCACCACGTACATCTCTGCTCCACGCTCCTCCGCCATAACCCTCAACATATCCTGAAGCCTCCTGTTAGCTGCGACTCCCCCCGTAAGCAGAACCTCGCTTTTCTCCGTATGCGCCACCGCTCTCTCTGTAACCTCGGTCAACATCGAGAACGCCACCTCCTGAAGGCTGAAGCACAGGTCCTCTAAGCCGCATTCTCCACTCTTAAAGACCTGTTTAGCCCGGGTCAATAAACCGCTGAATGACAGGTCCATACCCTTAACCGTGTAGGGGAGAGGGATAAAACGCCTCCCCTTCTTGGCCAGCTTCTCTATAATCGCCCCGAAAGGAACTCCCTCACTCCGGGTTAAACCGACCTCCCTAGCGAACGTGTCTAGGCAATTTCCGATGGCTATGTCCAAAGTCTCTCCGAAGACCCTATACCTGTCGCCGGCGAAAGCCGTGACCATAGTGTTCCCTCCAGACACATACAGCGTCACGGGATCAGAGGCTCCGCACACCTTCCTTCCAACCTCGATGTGTGCTACACAATGGTTGACGCCGACTAGAGGTATCTTAAGGTAGGAAGATAACGCCCTAGCAGCCGTCGCCCCTGTTCTAAGGCATGGACCAAGACCCGGGCCCTGAGCAAAGGCTATGAGGCTCAAGTCTCTAGCATTCACCCCTGCACGATCTAGGGCTTCACTGATCACCTTGGAGGCTACGTTAGCATGATGTCTGGCAGCCTCCCTTGGATGTATTCCACCCCTCTCCGGAGAGTATGCGTCTATCACGTTCGCTAAGACCTCGCCGTCGAAGGAGACTATCCCGACTGCGAAGTCATCGGCCGTAGACTCTATTCCGAGGCAGTAGCCTCTCCTCAGTTTTCTGGCGTTCAAGGAGTCTGGCATCCTACTCTCCATTTAAAAAGACCTTAATATAAGTTTACGATACGAGATATCTAAACGTTTATCCCATGTCACTAGTGTGTTTGAGGCTGCATGCCTTGAGGACTATGAAGGTACTCACGTTCGTAGTCGGCCCGTTAGCTACGAACTGCTTTCTGGTCTACTCTGCAGAAACCAGAGAGTCGGCTGTCATAGATCCCGGCTTCGTCGCTAAGAGTGAATTAGACCGGATTATGGGTCGGCTTGAAAGCCTTTCCCTAAAACTCAAATATATAATCAATACTCATGGTCATCCAGACCATGTTTCTGGAGACCTCCCCCTGAAGGAGAGGACTAAAGCCAAGATACTCATTCACTACTTAGATAAAGATATGTTGCGGGAACCCGAAGTCTACATCCCAACCTACAGGTTTAAGCCCTTCGAGCCGGATATAGAGCTCCGTGAGGGCGACGAGATAAGGATCGGCGAATACACTTTAAGGGTGTTACATACACCGGGACACACGATGGGCAGCATTACTCTGAGAGGTGAAGACGTAGCGTTTACCGGAGATACCCTCTTCGCCGGCTCGATCGGTAGGGTAGACCTCCCCAACTCCTCTCCAAGAGACATGGAGTTCACCCTAAGGGAGAAGATCTTAACCCTTCCAGACAACCTTAAAGTTTATCCCGGTCATGGACCGGCGACCCTAATGGGCATAGAGAAGAAGACCAACCCTTTCCTTATAGAGCTCAAACGCAGGTGGAGACCGGCACGATAAACTATAAATTTTAAAGCCTATCTAATCGATTTCACCGGCCTGGAGGAGTTGAACGCGGATTAATGGAGCCTTCTAAGAAGGACTTCTACACCTTGATCGTTTCTGCCGTCCTCTTCTATGTTTCAAGTCAGGTCGTGTTGCCTATATTCCCCCTATACCTGATGGAGAGAGGGGCCTCAGCGTTCGAGCTGGGTCTAATAATATCCCTCAGGCCGATAGTAACGATACTCTCTAAGTTCCTACTCTCCCCTTTGATCGATCGGTCTGGCAGGTGGCCGATGCTCCTGACCGCTATGCTCGGCCAATTTCTCAGCCTATTATCTTACTCGCTAGTCCCCGTCATAATATGGTTCTACCCTATAAGGATCTTTCAAGCCGTCTGTTTAGCGCTCTTCAGCCCTACGGCGATATCCATAATCTACGACCTATCCCCATCAGATAGAAGAGGAGACTTTGTCGGCAGATACTTGACGTCCTACGGGGTAGCCAGTATGGTAGGGCCGCTGTTCTGCTCGGTTCTATGTAGCTATTCGACATCCTATAGTGGAATATTCCTCTTCTCGAGCATCTTAAGTCTCATCGGTTTAACCGCTCTCCTGATTCTACTTCCCTCCGATAAGATCAAGGGACGTACTTTCTCAAACATAAGTTTGGAGTCTAGGGAGCCTGCCCCGCTAGGCTCGCTTAGAAAGTTAGCTCTCTCTAGAAGCGGTATAGTTTTAAGCTACGTGCGTGTCGCCTTCTCCTCGGTCAACTCCTTCGTGACGACCATATTTTCGGTATACGCTTCTGAAGTGCTTCTCTACCATCCTGCTGAGATAGCGTTACTCTTCATGGTTAAGGGAATAACAAACACTCTATTTCGAGTCCCCTCAGGCCTGCTAACCGACAAAATAGGGAGAATCAAACCATTATTCACTGCCTACAGTCTACTAACTTTAACCTTCTTCCTCCTTTCAGAGCTAAGAGACTTCCTACTCCTAGTCTTAGTGATGGCTCTCTATGGTCTCTCACATGCGATGAGAGCCGTGACGGAATGGTCTCTATTAGGAGATGTAACGCCGAGAGAGATAAGCGGCTTATCCACTGCATACTTCTCCATGATGTTCGATGTAGGCGGCGGAGTAGGCTCCATCTTCGCCGGCGCTACCTTAACCCTGCTAGGCGCCCCGCTAATCTTCAGGTTAGGTTCTGCGATACTAGCTTCAGGTCTGGCGGTGATACTATCCCTCGGGAAAGAAAGGATGAAGATCATCCGCTAAACAGTTTCAGAACATAAAGCTAAACATGTCTTCTTTACGGGAGATGAATAGTTCTCTGGCAGAATGTCCGCCTGAAGTCTTCAGTCTTTCGACATTCCTGATTATGGCTACAGGCGTTCCCTCCCTGCCTTGACCTATCACCAGCTCCGCCGCTGCGGCCAGCTCGTCGGCAACTGCTACATTCTTAACCTTCAGGACGTAGTCGAAGAGGTCTCTCTCCCCGCGGTAATCCTTAAACGGTGTCATTCCAGATAGTCCTATAGCGAAGTTTACTTGCCCCTTCCTGAAAGGTCTACTGGAAGTGTCACATATTATCACGGCCACCGAGACTCCGGTCAACCTTTTTATCTTCTTCCTGAGTCTCTCAGCCGACTCGTCTGGGTTTAGAGGGAGTAGAGCATAAGAGTCCTCGCCTTCGACGTTCGATTTATCTACGCCGGCGTTCACACAGATCATTCCCCTCTCGTCCTCGGTGACTAGGACGCCTAGAGGAGACTTCAACATCTGCTTCGACTCCTTCCTGATCAACTTCACAAGCCTCGGGTCTTTACCGACTTCGTCAGCCAACCTCTCGTCTTCAGGCGAAGGCTTCACGTCCCTGAGTTTCACGATCCTTCCCTCCGCTTTAGAAACTATCTTCTGCGATACGACTATGACGTCTCCGTCCTTGAGCTCGATTCCCTCCTCCTGTGAAGCCTTAACTATCACCTCCGCCAAGTCATCCCCACTCCTTATCAGCGGTATCCCCTCTAGGCCTATCACCTCCACTACCTTTGCCAATCGATATGCCTCCATGATTAAACCTTCGACGGATATCTCTTACTTAAAGACCCATAAAAAGGCAGTGCATCGAACCTGAGATTCCAGCGACCCCATGAGAAGGTAACAGATAATTTCAAGTTACTCTTTAGCTAAATCTATCTCTGAGGTTTCCCTCTTAAAGGAGTAGACGATGACCATAATCGCACCCTTCGACCCATGGAAAGGGCCTCTATGCACCTGTCCGCCTAAATACAGCTTCTCCGCCTATACCGGCTGCTCTCACGCCTGCCTCTACTGTTACATATCCTCCTACATTCCCCGACCCTTCAAGTGTAGAGCTAAGAATAAACCCATCGAGAGACTACTCCGAGAACTAAGGAGAGTCAACCCGGAGCTACACATCTCCATAGCTAACAGTTCAGACCCGTATCCGCCTGTCGAAGCAAAGCTCGAGTTGACGAGGAAGGCTTTAAGAGAGCTTCTCCCTAGAGGCTACAGAGTCCAGCTTATCACTAAATCAGACTTGGTAGTAAGAGATCTAGACCTCATACAAAACGGAAACTGTTCCGTCAGCATAACAGTAACTACCCTCGACGATAAACTAGCAAGCAAGCTGGAACCTCTCGCTCCACCGCCGAAGAGGAGGATAAAAGCCCTCGAAACCTTAACTCGCAGCGGCGTTCCATGCTCAGCCCGCATAGACCCGATAATACCCGGAATAAACGATAAGGACATCGACAAACTTGTGAAGTCCCTAGCTAAAGCAGGGGTGAGCCATGTAGTCTCCTCGACATATAAAGCTAAAAGCGACAGCTTCGAGAGGTTGATGAAAGCTTACCCGAAGCTAAGGGACAGACTTTACCGGCTATACTGGACTGAGGGTATGCGTGTAGGCAGGTCGAGGCTCCTTCCGAGAAAGGTTAGATACGACCTCTTAAAGTCTGTGAAGGAGCTTGTCGAGGAGAACGGTATGACATTCGCCACCTGCCGTGAAGGCTTCCCAACCCTACAAAGCGGCGAAACATGCGACGGGTCGCATCTGATCCCGAATAGACGAATCCAACCCAAATTAAGCCTATTCTAGGGCTTCTTCACCTCTATATATACATTTTAAGCAACTGTTTATCCCATCCATCCAGCAGTCAGTCCGCCAACAGGTGGAGGTTCCCGACGTTCACTCTCTTCAACCATCTCTTAGCCGCCCGATAACACTCTTCGACCTGCCTTCTCGGAGTTACAGGCAGGTCGTCCATCATGAACTGAGGATAAAAGACGAGCAGCGAGTAAGGTATCTCCGGGTTTAAATCCGATATGAACTTAGCTATACGCTCCACCTCCTCGACGTCTACATAGTGAGGTACAAGAAGGGTCGTCGCAGTCAATACAGGCAGGTCCGCTCTTCTATCCCAAAATTCCTCCGCTATCATCCTGAAGTTCTCGTATGCCCTCTCGTTCGAGACCCCGCTTAACGCTAGGCTTAGATTTCGGTCGAAGCACTTTAGGTCAAACTTAATGTTTCCTCCGCTCACATAAGCTAGTTCAGCGGCCTTCTTGACTAAGTCTGTTCTACCGCACCCGTTCCACTCGAAGCAGACTCGAATTATCCTTTCACCCTTCTCTTCGACTATCATCCGTGAGGCCTCTATAGCGAAGGGTAGCTGAGGCTCCGGGGAGCCTCCGAAGTAGCATATGCATGAAACCTTCGGGTTTCCCAAGGCTTCTTTAGCCAGCTCCTCTAGTGAAACCCTCCTACCCGACCGGAGAACCTTATGAGAGTAATTCTGGCAGAACAGGCAGTCGAAGTTGCACCCATAGAAGAAGACGGCTAGGTTTTCATATCCATATTCCGCCCCACTCCTATAAGCGAACTTGGGGTATCCAGCCCCTGTTCCTGCCGGACAGAACCACGCCGCACAGCAATTCGTTACATGTGGGTCAAAATAGTAGTATAGCAGACCCTGCCTAGCGGTCGAGAGGGAAACGAGTTTTCCGTCTTCGTTCATCCTTAGACCGCAATAACCCCTCTCGCCTTCCCCTATCACACACTGGTTAGCACATAGATTGCACTTTATCCCGCCTTTCGTCCTGGGAGGCTCTGGAGGTAACCCGAAGATTTCTCTACTCGCCCTATGCGCCTCCTTTATGAACTTCTCGACTTCTTCTGGACGCCTCCGAATACAGTCGACGCAGACACCGAGTCTGCTTGACAGTATGGTGAGTTCTTTCCCGCATACTGCGCACACCTTTCTCTTCAGTATGTTTCACCTCAACCTTTATCTTCAAGAAAGAAGGCTTCACCTCTACAGATAAAGTTAAACTTCGCTTTACATGATTTAGATCGATTGATCTGGGAGGCCAAGCGGTGATCGATGTAGTCTCCCTAGACCTCGAAGGCACCTTGATCGACCTTAGTTTCAGCGAGCTAGTGTGGAACGAGGGAGTACCGAAGCTATATTCGGAGCAGAGGGGAATAAGCTTCGACGAGGCTAAACGTATAGTCCTAAACGAATATCGAAAGGTTGGGGAGGGAAGGAGAGAGTGGTACGACATAAGGTTCTGGTTTAAACGTTTCGGCCTTAAGGGAGATTGGAGAAGCCTCATGGAGGAGTATCGAAGCGAACTTAAGGTTTACCCTGAAGTATACGAGGTTTTAGACTCCCTGAAACGAAGATATCGTCTAGCACTCCTCTCGAACTCTGCTAGAGAGTTCATAGAGTTTGCGTTAGAGATAGTCGGCAACCCCTTTGAAAAAGTCTTCTCGGCCTCCTCAGACTTTCACACAGTTAAGAAGTCGACCGATTTTTACAGAAAGGCTTGTGAAACGCTTAACATATCTCCACGGCAGATGGCTCATGTCGGAGACCACTACGAATTCGACTTCCTCGTGCCGAAGAGGCTGGGTATACTCTCATTCTATCTAGACAGGTCTGGAAAATCCTATGGAAGATGGGTGGTTAGAGACCTCAGGGAGTTCAGAAGTCGGATACTGGAAATAGATGCTTGATGAAGGCCTGAGATGGAAGTAAAGCTTATATAGAGATCACATAAATTCTAAGGTTTATACCTCGTGAAAGGGATCTTTATCGACTAGACGTGCCTCAAGATGGAAAGAATGATCATCCCAAAGCTGGAAGAAATAACGATCGAGAATTTTAAAGAGTCATTTAAGGCAATCATCGCCTTAAAGGAGAGAAGCGGGATCACGGCCATCCTAAACAACCCGCCAGACCTCTTCGAGAGAGCGAAACTCTATGGAACAAGGTTTAGAAACGGCTCTTGGGGTTGGGCCTCGAACATCTGGCATAGGTCTGCTGCCGGAAGCGCCGTTATAGAGAGGGACGGAGACTTAAAGTATGAACATAAACTCTTGATGCTGAGAGTGCTAGAGCATATTCTAGCTCAGGGCCCGCTAATCCAGGTGGATGCGATCCTAGGGAAGCCTGGAACGGAGGCTGAGCTGAAGTGTAGACTCTACTGTGACCCTCAGTTTCCAGATATAGCTTACCGCTGGAGCCAGCTATGCTTCCCTGGAAAGCCGGAGGAGGAGCCTGACGTAGAGATCTTCTGTATTCCACACTATCTCGGGAACCCAAAGAACCCAGAGACAGGTGAGATGCTTAGAGTGCTCCGCTTCCCCCACCACGACTACTCGATAATAACATGCAGCTCCTATCAAGGTGAGGTTAAGAAGGCCTTCCTATCCCATTGGATCTATAAAGTCTACCAGAGGGGAGGAACAGGGGAACATGCCGCACTTAAAGAGTTCACGGTTAAGACCGTTAACGGCGACGAAAAGAGGATAGTGATGTGTATATGGGCCTTAACGGGAGCCGGGAAATCCACCCATGGACTCTATGTTTTCGACGAGCAGAACGTACACGTATACGAGAAAATGTTCGGGATAAACCCCCTAGACTATGTTTCTGACCAGGCGTTGAAGAACGATGACATAGTAGCCGTATTCAAGGACCGAGTGATAGGTTCTGAGAAGGCCTCTTGGACTAAAACCGAGGATATAGACGAGAAGCAAGTCGCCATTTGGCGTGCAGCGAACTCGCCTCGAGCTCTACACGAGAACACGGAGGTTGGACCTGAAGGAAACCCGAGCTTCAAGGGCAGCCTCTTCCAATATTTCGGGATGCTCAACAGAAACGCTCGCTCGGTTTTCTTCCTCGAGGATACAGGATACTTCAACGGAGACGTGGTTTCGAGTGGCCCCCTAAACGTGGCAGTCTTCGTCAGTCCAGGATACTTCACAGACTATGCTTGGGTTAAGATCGACGACATAGCCTTCGCCGCTAAGGTTCTCGCAGACGGACGTACGGTAGGCCACCCCGCACAATCAAGGGAGCTAGCCGGCCTCGTAAGGTTCGTAGCTAGATACGCCCTACCCTTCACTATAGGCGTTAAACCCACGGCGCATATAATGCGGTTTTATGAGTTCCTGAAGGAGAGAGAGGAAAGCGGCGACCCTGTCGAGATATATCAGCTGAACACAACCGGAAGGATAGGCACTAAGTACCGGTGGGTGAAGAAGACAGTGGAAGGTGAAGAGATGATGGTCCCCGAGCCGATCTTCGTGTTAACGCCTGACGGGGTGAAGAAGCCTGTAGGTGGAACTACCCCCACGGTCGAGGAGACACAGCTGTTTCTATTGCAGGCGGTGAGAGGAGCCGTCGAGTATGAACCTCACCCCGTCTGGGGAGAGAAAGTGTTAGTTCCTGTTCAAGTCGAAGGAGTATCGGAAGGAAGGCTTAGAGAGCTAAGCCCTCTAACATACCGTTCGATCGACGAGATGAAGAAGCTACTCAAAGCTCAGATTCGACTCAGCAAGATTTACTTAGAAAAGCAGTGTCCAGGATTGCCTAAATTCATCTTGAATGCTATGGACTTCTAACCCTAACCTAGGCGCACACGATAAATAATAGAAGAAAATTTATTAGTTCTATAAGGAATGTAGTAGAGAGGTCTCTATGAGTCTCCCGTGGCATGCCAAAGAAGAGGAAGAGGTTCTACGTCTCCTAGATACTAGTGTTAAAGGTCTTAGCATGGAGGAGGCTCAAAAGAGACTTGAGAAGTATGGGCCGAACGAACTTAAAGAGACGAGGAAGATCACGGTTCTAGGGATATTCCTCAACCAATTTAAAGACGTATTCGTCATGATGCTTATAGCCGCAACTTTCATCGCCTTCTACGTAGACTTCGTTAAGAACGAGACTCCGATAGACGCCATCACCATAGCCGCTATAGTCGTCTTAAACTCCGTCGTAGGGTTCTTCCAAGAATACCGCTCAGAGAAGGCAATGGAGGCCATGAAGAAGCTGACAGCCCCTAAGGCTAGGGTGCTCCGTGACGGAAGAGAAACGATAATTCCAGCCCGAGAAGTGGTGCCCGGAGACATACTTCTCCTAGAGACAGGTGACAGGATAGCGGCGGACGCCAGACTCCTCGAGGTAGTGGACTTAAAAACCAACGAGGCCGTTTTGACAGGTGAGTCCATCCCCGTGAATAAGGAGTTAGGGGTGGTGGATGAGAAGACTCCCGTAAGCGACAGAAAGAACATGGTCTTCATGACGACACACGTCATCTACGGTCGAGGAAAGGCTGTAGTGACGTCGACCGGTATGCAGACAGAGTTCGGGAAGATCGCCGAGATGGTGCAGACGGTAGAGGAGAAGGAGACACCTCTTAAACGTAAACTCGAATCCTTCGCTAAAAAGCTAGCTATACTGATATCCGTCGTATGCGCAGTGATCTTCGTCTTAGAGCTACTCGACCCGGCTAGGCCTGGAACGGTGTTAGAGAACTTCCTAACGGCTGTCGCCTTAGCCGTCTCAGCGGTGCCTGAAGGCCTACCCGCGGTGGTCACCGTAACCTTAGCTCTAGGCGCCCGAGAGCTGGCGAAGAGAAACGCCATAATCAGGAAGCTATCGTCTGCCGAGACCCTCGGCGCAACCACCATAATATGCTCTGACAAGACAGGAACCCTAACCAAAGGTGAGATGACGGTACGCAAGATCTACGTCGACGGTAAAACAGTCCAGGTTACAGGGGTCGGCTATGAAGCTAAAGGAGAATTCCTGCTGAACGATAAACGAATAGACGTGAAAGACTATAGCGAATTAGACCTGCTGCTAAAAGGCGCTGCCCTATGCACGAACGCCAGCTACGACGGAAAGAACGTTATCGGAGACACTACTGAGGGTGCGTTGCTGGTCGCCGCAGCCAAGGCAGGCTACGTGAAGGAAGACCTAGAGAAACAGTATCCGCGTGTGCATGAGGTTCCGTTCACGTCAGAGAGGAAGCGTATGACAACCGTGCATAGAACATCTGAAGAGAAACTCATAGCCTTCATGAAGGGTGCTCCAGAGGTTGTCTTAAACCGATGTACATACATCCTCAAAAACGGTAAGAAGACGAGGCTCAGCAAGAGAGAAAGGGAAGCCATACTTGAAAAGAACGAGGAGATGACGGCTGAGGCGCTCAGGGTTCTAGGAGTAGCATACAAAGAGCTGAAGACCTCAAAGCTAGGGTCTTCAGAGAAGAAGAGGCTTGAAAGCGGCCTAACCTTCATAGGGCTGGTCGGAATGATAGACCCCCCGAGAGAGGAAGCGAAGGAAGCCAACAGACTATGCCAGCAGGCCGGAATAAAGACTGTGATGATCACAGGAGACCACAAAAACACGGCCATAGCTGTAGCTAGAGAGCTCGGAATTATGCGGAGCGGCGTAGCCTTAACAGGCGAAGAACTCGACCGGATGAGCGACGAGGAGTTCGAGAAGATAGTGGAGGAAGTAGAGGTCTATGCTAGGGTCTCGCCAGAACATAAACTCCGCATCGTGAAGGCCCTCAAGAAGAAGGGGCATATAGTCGCCATGACAGGGGACGGCGTAAACGATGCGCCTGCACTTAAACAGGCGGATATAGGCATAGCGATGGGAATTACAGGCACAGACGTCACCAAAGAAGCCGCAGACATGATCCTAGCCGACGACAACTTCGCGACGATCGTTAAAGCCGTCGAAGGTGGACGGGCGATATACGACAACATAAGAAAGTTCTCCTTCTTCTTGATGAGAAGCAACTTCGATGAACTCTTCGTTATCGGGACGTTCGCACTGTTAGGCTTGAAGCTCCCGCTCACCGCTGGCATGATCCTCTGGATAAACTTAATGACAGACGGTGCCCCTGCGATAGCCTTGAGCCAAGACCCGCCTTCAGAGGACTTGATGAAGCGTCCTCCACGAAATCCGAATGAGGGAATACTTCACGGTAGGCTGGCCTCCATACTGGCAACCCTAGTAACCCAGTTTATGGGGACAGCAGTACTCTTCTATGTAGCATACTACATCTGGCATGAACCTATAGGGGAAGCACGTACCCTAGCGTTCATCCAAGCCACGATGCAGGAGCTCGTAGTCGTATGGAACTGCCGTTCAGAGACTAAGAACGCGTTTAGGGTAGGCTTCACTAACAACAAGTACCTTCTGTTCGCTGTCATATTCTCGGCGGCCATAACCTTCATGATACCCTACACAGGCCCTCTCTTCGGCGTCGCTCTGTTCGACACGGCACCCATGACCCTGCAGGATTGGGTGCTCGTGATACCCTTCTCGCTGTCAGGCTTCCTCATACTGCCGGAAGTATTCTACAACAGAAAGATCCTGCGTTGGAGATAGACCCTCCAACGCCCTCAAGTTGAAGTATCTTCCCCTATGAGTACTTCTCAACCGCTGATTTAAGCGCCTCTGCAGCCGCCTCCGGCGGTACAACGTTGATATAAGTCCCTGTCCCTATCTCGAATCCAGCCCAGACCGCTAGCTTAGGATATACTTCAAGGTGCCAGTGATAAAATTCGTCTATCTCCCCAGGATACTTAGGCGCGGTGTGGAAAACATAGTTATACGGGGGGTCCCCAAGGGCTTCTGAGAGGCCTCTTAAACAGGTATTCAGAATTCTGGAGAGGTCTTCGAGTTCTTGGCCGGTGATCTCGAGTAGTCTCGCCGAATGGTTTTTGGGTAGTATCCAGAATTCGAAAGGCTGTATACTCGCCCACGGGGCTAGAGCCACGAAGTACCTACTCTCATAGATGAGCCTCGCCCCTTCCTTCTCTAGGTCTATTATATCGCAGAATATGCATCTACCCTCCCTCTCCATGTACCTCTCTGAAGCCTCCACCTCTTCCCTCAAGATTCGCGGCACATGCTCCACCGCGATTATCTGTGAATGTGGATGGGACAGAGAGGCCCCTGCCTCTCTTCTATAGTTTCGGAATATCTGAACGTACCTGATGGAAGGGTTCTTATAAAAAGCCGTTGCCCTTTCTATCTGAGCCATAAGGGAATATTTAAGTTGTTTCAGGTGCATGTTCGACGGTTGCTCGTCGTGAATAGGTGACTCGACGACTACCTCATGGAATCCGTATGCTCTAGTCCTGTGAAGTAGCCTATCATTGACCGTCTTAACTTCTTCCGCTTCCAGCTTCACGGCTGGATAGCGGTTCGGAAAACACCTCACGGTCCAATCGCTTCTCCTAGAGCCTTCCAGATCTCTGCCTCTCAAAACCTTGCCTCCAGACTCAAAGTATAGTAGAGTGGCTGGAGGAGTCATCTCCTCGTTCCCAGGGCAGAATGGACATACTTTACCCGCGTCTCGAGGTGAAGGTGAAACCTTAAAGTCGCTTGGCCTCTTAGCCCGCTCAGCGGCGACTATAACCCACCTCTCTAACAAATAGTCCTTCCTAATTTCGTTCTCCATTTCTAATCATACCCTTTACCCTTACTGAAGTCTATCAAGCTAGATTTAAACGATATCGAGACCATATTTTAACCTTGGCTTGAAGGTTCTTGGTATAAGCTCTTAAAGAAGCCTCCCAACTTGGAGGTGAAGCCAGGAAAGTCTATCTGGTCCACTATGATATTTATGGCCGTATATAAGAAGTAGCGTCCTATCTTCGAAGAGAATAACAGTTAAATGTAAATAAAGAGTCAGCGGATATAGCCCGGTGTAATCTAACTTGGCTTACTGAAGTCAGAGGTCTTCAAGAGAGGTCCAAAGCTATGGTCTGGAAGCTTCTGGTTTACCGTTCAGTCTACCCACTTTGGGTTTCCTCCTCGTCAAACAAAATTATCAGTCTTCTTCGAATATGAATAATTCCTCGACCGTGGTGTTTAGGGCTTTAGCTATTCTATATGCGAGTTTCACAGACGGGTTGTATTTTCCTTTCTCTATGTAGAGTATGGTCTCCCTTCTCACGCCTACCTTCCTTGCAAGTTCCTCTTGGGTTAGATTGTATCTCGCCCTGAACTCCTTGATTTTGGTCTTCATACCGACCACTAGGCTACGCCTTTCCTGTTGTAGTACCCATAGAATACTAGATATAGCATAAGTAGGGCGCAAGCCGAGAACGCTAACGTATAACCGGCCTGTGCTAAACGAGCGTATTCCCCGCCTCTAAGGGTCGTCAATACCACACCGACCACACCTGACGCTGCCACGAAAACTTGGAGCGCCCTTCTAGAAGCTTTCTCGCTTATTCTGAGAATCATCTCGTCTTCCACAACCTCTGTAACTCTTCCTCTGCACAGACGATCGAGGATCAGCCCCACGGTTATCGCAAGCATGGGCAACGTCATGTTTCTGGTGGCTATCGACCAGCCGACTAACGCACCGATAAATGCTCCTATAGCTGCTTGGCAATATGTGAACTTCTTTCTATCCAACGTTAACACCTAATGTTAGGTTTTTTTAACATTATGTTATCTATATATAACATTATATAAGGTTTTCGTCTAGTCTTTATTGAAGATCTACGAGATAAGCTTCTAGAGTGCAGATATATCTAGATGTCTTTGCAGATAAACGTTAATCTACTTGGCGTCCCCCTTCTTTTATAGGTGCTTTCCTTGTTTAGCGATAGAAGGGAAGCCGGTGAAATACTTGCAGAGAACCTAGCGAGACTGAAACTAAAGAGCCCTGTCGTCTTAGCTATACCTCGTGGAGGAGTGGTCGTAGGCTATGTGGTAGCTCGCAGATTAAAGGCTCCACTAGACGTCATCGTGCCGAGGAAGCTCGGTGCACCAGGCAACCCTGAACTGGCCATCGGAGCTGTAGCCGAAGACGGCACCGTGATCCTGGACTCAAGCTTAATCGATTACCTTGGGGTCGACGAGGAATACATAGAAGAGGAGAGAAAGAGGCAGGTCGAGGAGATCAAGAGAAGGCTAAGCGTGTACCGTAAGAGGTTCTCTCGGCTGGATGTAGAGGGGCGGGATGTGATAATAGTGGATGACGGGATAGCTACCGGGGCGACTGTACGGGCGGCCATAGCCTCTGTTAGAGGGAGGAGACCTTCATCGTTAACCCTCGCTGTTCCGGTGGCTCCCCCATCGACTATAGAGAAATTGAAAATGGAGGTCGACCATGTGGTCTGTGTATCGACGCCTGAACCCTTCTTCGCCATAGGACAGTTCTACAGGGATTTCAGACAGACAACAGACGAAGAAGTAGTCCTACTTCTCGAAAAGAACAGGGAAGAGTTCACTAAAACCTAAACGGTAGACGCATCTCTACATCCAGCTAGTTCGACGTAAAAGCTTATGTTTAATCCATGGAGCGTTGTTTAGCACCCATCTTCTATAAGCTTCGTCGTAATCCCTACTAGGCACTACATAATCCCTTATGAAGTGTCCATGCTGCTCTATAAGCTTCCTCATTCTCTCGTCTATCTCTTCGTCGTTTTTAAACCCTTTAAGCCTGATCACTCGAAGCAGTATGTCGAAGGGCGTGAAATGGTATGGAAGATAAGCGTACTTCAAGTCGACTTTACATCCTTCCTTCTGTAAGTGTCGCTTTATGTATTTCCCGTTAAAACTAGCTATGCATAGACTTTCCTCGACTTTTTCCGTCTCCCTTGCGATGTAGCTTGCTTCCCTATCCAAGGTCTCGTTTTGGAGGGTTAACCAAGAATAAGCTAGCTTCTTCCAGTCTTCTAGGTCTATCTTCCCGGTTAAGCTCCACTTATACACCTTGATCATAACTTCTGTCGCTAGGCGAACAGACTCACGAATAGCCGACGGGTCTTTATAACAGTAAACTTCTAGGTTCGGCTTCTTTAACGCTATACCCCTAATGCTCTTCAGTATAGGCTCCACTTCCGACTTGAAGTGCTCTGTAGGCTCTTGGATAAGCCCCTCCTCGATGAACAGATTCAGGATCATATCGTAGGGTGCTCCTTCGGCGAGTTCCTTTACCCCTTCCTCAAGGTCTCTAGATAGGTTCAAGAAAAGGGCTTCATAGTTAAGCTCCTTGAGGTAGTTCGCGGTGTTAGAGACCGCGGATTTTATTCCCGGAGGGGTAACTATTATCCTGACGTTCGACATTCATGAAAAGCCTTAACTTCCTCGTTAATAAAACTATCTGCTGTGCTCGTCCTTCCATGTTTTAAGGACGGTGAGGTATCCGCTCTCGATTATGGAAGGTTTTTTCTCTATAGCCAGAATAACGTTCCTTAGAT
>CAZVJZ010000005.1:3420-28213 GCA_964627655.1 uncultured Candidatus Bathyarchaeia archaeon | reverse complement strand
GAGGTGTCGGGTTGAAAAAGAGGCTCAGCGTCTGGATGTTATGGCTTGCCTATGCATGGCTTAACCTTCTGTTCTAAGTCCACGACTGGCTTCTAGGGAGGAGAGTGTCTCGTATATTATCTTTGCTGCATGAATGCAGGTTATCCCGTTATCGTAGGTCGGGGTTACTTCCACCAAGTCTAAGGCTGAAGTCTTAGCCGTACATTCGGCTATGAGCTCTATAAGTTCATGTAGCAATAGGCCTTCAGGCTCTGGATTCTGGACGGCTGGAGCTATAGAAGGGTCGAGGACGTCCATGTCGATCGACACGTATAACTTCCCGTGGGATTCTACGAACCTTCTTAACTTTTCTATGGCCTTTCTTAATCCAGAATTTCTAAGGTCTAGCATGCTTATCACGTTAACCCCTGACTCCTGAGCGAAAGCCGCCTCCTCCTTACATAGCGCTCTAGCCCCGACGATCAACACGTTTTCTGGGCCTATAGACTCGCATATCCTCCTCATGAAAGTCGCGTGTGATATCCTCAACCCAAGATACTCATCACGCAAGTCTAGATGTGCGTCGAAGCATATCACTCCGATGTCTCCGTCGAAGGCTTTCACAGACCCTAAAGTCAAGGTGTGTTCTCCTCCTATAAGTATCGGTAATTTTCCGTCTTCTACGAATTCTTTAACTACCCTACGTATTCTCTGAAGGGTCTCCTCGACGTCTCCTGAAACGTCTACGTCGGCTACTTTAACCTCCTCGACGTCGACACCGAACCTCAAGCTATAACTTTCTATGTTAAGTGAAGCTATCCTTATCTGGTTTGGGGCGAACCTAGCGCCTGAACGGAAGGTGCTCGTATAGTCGAAAGGCACACCTAATATGACATATTCTGAATCCTCATAGATTCTCCCGTATCCGCCGAAACATATCTGGGGCGAACAGTAAAGCTTTCGATCACTCAGGTCTGGCACACCTTCAACCTCTTAGATTAAAAGAATTTTTCCAGAAACATTATAATAAATGTTTTAATTTCAGGCTTAAACGTTTATAATGCACTTCACCGAATAATGTTGAAGAGGCCTTTAAGATGAAGGGTGGAGGATCGATAGCTCTCTCTCTGTTCTACCTAGTCTCTGGCGTCATGATGGTTCTAGAAGCTATCCTTTCAGGTTTATCTTCCTTCCACCTCGGGATCCTTGGAGTTTTGTCTACAGTTTTAGCGCTTATGGTTCTGAAGAAACGTAAAGCGGCTGTAACGTTGCTCTTGTTCACGTTTATCCCCATGATAGTCTTCGGTGCTATAACCCTCTATGATTCACTGCTGGATTATTTGATCGGAGGATCTAGACAGTCTCTTCTAGCGGCGGCGTTCTCCTCAGCATATCTGATCGCCGTAGCCGCAAGTTTCATCTATCTGATTAAAAATAGAGGATCCTTCACCCAGTAAATCGTTACCACCAAAAAATATTTAAAGCTAAATATTCAGAGTTGAAGGCGGATGATAACAGATCCAGTCGAATTAACCGCTTTATCTATATGGATGCTAGCCACCATATCCACCTGTGTGTACAGTTTAAACTACTATCTCCTGTTCTGGCTTAATCGGAAAAGGATGGCTAGCTCTCCAGATAACATAACCATGAAGTTACCGACAGTGAGCGTCCATATCCCTGTGTATAACGAGGCTGAAGTGATAGAAGAAACCTTGGAGGCTTGTTTAAACCTAGACTATCCGAAGAGTCTATTGGAAATAGTCGTCGTCGACGACTCGACAGACGAGACCACAGAGAAGGTTAAGCGATATGTGGAGCGGTATCCATCCTTGATAAAGCTGATTCATAGGGACGGAAGACGTGGATATAAGGCTGGAGCTCTACAGGAGGCTCTCGAAAACTCGAGAGGCGAGTTCATTCTAGTATTAGATGCGGGTTCGATACCGTCTAGAGACTTCCTCAAGAAGGCGGTCAAGCACTTCTACAGAGACGAGAAAATAGCGTTCGTTCAGGGAAGGCTGAAGTATAAGAACGACTCTGAATCTTGGATCACGAAGGCTGTCTCCATAATCTATGAGTTCTATAGGGTGTTCACGCAGAGTTCCCTCTATAAGGGAGGCCTGTTCGTCGCCTCGGTCGGAAACGCTGTGGTCTACCGGCGGTCGGCCTTGGAGGCTGTTGGAGGCTGGAGCTGGGATACGTTAGCTGAAGACTTAGACATATCTTACAGGCTCCAGATAAGCGGTTGGGTGGGAGTCTTCGCAGAGGATGCCGTATGCAGAGACGATGTACCTTCCTCACTTCAAGTCTTCAGGACGCAGTATAACCGGCATATTAAAGGTCCGATACAGAACTTTAAGAAGCATATAGTACCCCTACTCTCCAATCCTAAGATCACGGTCTTCAAGAAGGTTGAGGCGGTCCTACAGCTATCGGCTCCTCTAGCTTTCCTAGTCGGTCAGATAAGTCTCTCCACGGGAGTACTGTTTCATCTACTTGCCCCTCCAGAAGATGTTACATATCTCTGGCAGTCTCCAGTCGGAGCGTTCCTCTCGGCTTTCTTCACCCTATCCTTCATAGCCCCCTTTGTTGTGTACGTACGTATTCTAAGGATAAACAAGCTAAACAAGTTGAGGTATCTGGCGGCTGTGGTTTTCATCTTGACAGACTACCTACTGATGGGAACGAAGTCTATCGTGGAGCTCTTATTCAAGAGGAAAAACGTTTGGGTGAGGACGGCGAAGACTGTTTCTCAGAGGGATAGGATAAAGCCCTCCTCTAACCTGATAGAAAACGATTATTCAGATACGTTTCTAAGGGTGTTCTTCTCCTTAACGATGCTTGCCTTAGTGTTCGTGATAGCCGAGAAGGGATTGATAGCTTATTCTCTCGGCTTCCTGCTGCCTCCCCTCTGCTGGTTAATGTCGACGATTATAGAGAAAACCTAGCCTTCAAAGCTTTAAGAACGTTTCTAGGAGTGATCGACGGAAGCTCAAACCTCCTTCTAACATCCTCCAACTTCGGACCTACCACTTCTATGTTCTCGACGTTTATTTCTCCCATACCTTCCCTGTAGGCTTTCCATAGAAGCTCTATCGAATACGGGTTTATCCCCATTATGTAACTACACACAGAATCGACAGAGACAGGATTCGTACCGGCTATGAGAAGACCTAGATCTACCGGGCTACCCCAAACCGGACCTAAACCCTCCATAGCGACCACCCCGTCGACTATTATGAGGTCTTGCCTAACGTTTCTGTTGATGTATAGCAATACGTCTAAGAGTTTCTTGTGTAGTCTGCTCTTCTTCCTGTTCGAAAGGATGCCGAACATGTTCTTCATGGCTATCGAGATGGTTATTCCCTCGATGTTGCATGTCTTTAGCTTCGGCATGTTTATTATGAAGTCTGCTTCGTGAAGTATTTTGGGTATGCGGATTCTGCATCCCGAAACCTCTACCTCCTCACTCTCAGCGTCGCTTAGGTTTAGGAACTCTACCCCGCAGTCTTCGATTACCTCCATCACACCTGACCTTTCGGCCCGAACTTCCGCCCTCCCTGCATTATTATCTGACTCGACGACTACTAGTCTACCGGTTTTAGGCTTAACGAACTCGATTAACCTCTTTAACAATTCTGGGTCTGTTATGACCATCTTTTTCGGATTCTTAGGGTAACAGACGTTCGGTTTTATGAGCGTTAAGGAGGACTTTCTCAGTATGCCTCTTAACTCGATCGTCTTAAGCAAGTTTTCTAGAGAATTTTCAACTTCTCTCCTTGCAGGTTGGATTATTACGGTTTCCCTATTTATGGGAGTCTTTCCTTCACCTAGGAAGGACATGACATCTTCTATAACCTTCACGAGGGCTACTCCGTCGTCGACTGAGATTCTAGGTTCCTCGAGTCCCCTGACGCATCTACAGAAATGCTCGTCCTCTCTGAAGTAAGAGGGATGCCTATTCCTAAGGGCATCTAGAAATTGAAGACTTTTCTTTTCAACGTTCACGGTTTCGACTTCACCATCTCTCGATATCTTAACTTTATATGGGGATTTAAGAAGGTCCAGTTCGATCGTGCCTGAGGTTCCGAAGATCTCCACCTTAAACTTCGGCATAAACCTTGTCCATTCAGCGTTCATCTCCAACCTGACGCCTCTCCAGGTTAAGGCTACCGTCTGAACAGAGTTTATGTATGCATGTTGACTTCTAGAGGTCTTTACAGAAAGTATGCCTCTAACCCTCCCGGCTATAGACTGGCAAACGTAGACCACATGTGGAAGCTGGTCCTCGATCACTCCTCCTCTAGCTCTAATCCTAAAGTCCGTTTTAGCCCCATAGAAGATCAGATTCGAAGCAGAAGTGCCTCTAACGCGCTTTAAGTCTCCTATTTCACCTTCGGCGATGAGGCCTAGCGAGTATTCAAGGTTTGGAGTGAAGAGGAAGTTGTGAGCGGGCATTAAGATCATATTCTCCGTCTTTTTGGAGACCTCTTCAAACAACCTCTTAACTTCCAGGGCTCCTCGTAGAGACTGTGCTATAGGCTTCTCACATAAGACGTTTTTCCTGTGTTTAAGGCAGTCTAGGACTATCTTTCGATGTGTTTCTGGAGGGGTACATATCCACACGGAATCTATGTCTGCTTCTTTGAGCATGACCTCGTAGTCTAAGTATCCGTAATCGACCTTAAACGTCCTTTTAGCATCCATCAAGTTTTTTTCGTTGATGTCTGAAAGAGCCCTGACTTTAAGCCCCTCGATCTTCATCATCGCCGGTAGATGCACTGAGGTAGCTAGCTTTCCGCAACCGATCAAGCCGGCATTAACGCTTCTAGAGTTGTTTAGAAGGTTCAAGCCTGAACCCCCGTCTCATCGATGGGCTTTAGAAGGTAGACCGTGGTTTCTTCTCCTTCGTCGATGAACTGCTGGTTTTCAAGGATCTCTATGAAGCCGTCTGCCTTAGCGAGTGTCTTTATGGCCCCCGAAAGTCCTCGAGGAACAGGAGAAGCTACAAGTCTGCCATGCTCTCTCCTTAAAGTAACTGTAACGAAAGTTCTCCGTCCCTTCGCCGGGAATATCCTCCTATCAACTACTGCTCTAACCCTTTTAAGTGGAGTGGCCTTCATGCCAGCCATCTTCATTATGACCGGTCTCACGAACAGATAGAACGTTAAAAGGGCAGAGGTCGGCTGACCAGGAAGAGCGAACACAGGCTTCCCGTCGATCAAAGCGAAAGTGGTTGGCTTACCCGGCTTTATAGCTACACCAGAGAGTAGAACTCCTGGCTTACCTAGCTCATTCAGGATTTTAGGGACTAAGTCATATACGCCGACAGATACTCCACCTGAAGTTACGGTTAAGTCTGCTTCGTGTAGAGCTTTAAGTAAAGAGTTCCTGATCGCTTCTGGGTTGTCCTCTACTTTACACAAATACTTTACATCTCCTCCACACAGCTTCACCGAAGACTCGAGTGTATAAGAATTTATGTCGTATATCTTACCTGGAGGCAATTCTTCTCCTGGAGAAACTAACTCGGGTCCTGTAGAGACGATAGCGACTTTCGGCTTTCTGTAAACTTTCACCGTTTTTAGGCCTACGGCGGCTAACATTCCAATCTCGAAGGTCGAAAGTAAGGTTCCCCTATTGATCAGTGTTTCGCCGACTTCGATGTCCGCCCCCTTCTTCATGACGTTCTCCCCGACCGTAACAGGTCGGTAGACGAGGACCTCCTTCCCTCTACGCTCGGTGTACTCGACCATGACGGCGGCGTCTGCTCCTGCAGGCATCTGCGCTCCAGTAGCTACCTCGACTGCGTATCCTTTAGACACGGAGACTTTAGGTGGCTCCCCTATCCTAACGGAGCCGCGCACCTTCAAGGATATGGGTCTGTCCTCTTCAGCGTAATACACATCGGACGCCTTAACAGCATATCCGTCGACTATCGCTCTATCGAATGGAGGTATGCTTATAGAGGATTTTATGTCCTCAGCTGAGATCCTTCCATGCGCCTCAGAGATGGAGACTTCCTCCACCCCTACGGGAGAAGACGGGAAAAAACGCTCTAAAACTTCTAAGGCTTTATCGTAGGAGCTTAGCTTCCTAAACAACTTTCGACACCTATACTGTCGAGGAGATGTACTACGACTTCCTCTCCGGCTAATAAACCTTCCCTGTCTGGAGGTATAAGGACGTAGCCGTTTGCCTCGGTCATAGATGAGATTATGCTGGAACCTTTAGCCCTAACAGGTTCTGCTATAAACTCGCCTGATTTGAGAGAGACCTTAACCCTTAAAAACACCTCGAAACCGAGGGTTGAGGAGACGTTCTTGGATAACTTAGCCTTAAGTAGCGGTCTACACTCTACAGGGGCACCGAGTAAAGCCAGTATCGTCGGCCTAACGAATAATTCGAAACCCACTATGGCCGCTACAGGGTTCCCTGAAAGCGCGACGATAGGCTTACCTCTAACTAAGCCTAACGCTGTCGGCATTCCTGGACGCACAGCCACGCCGTGAACTATGACTTGTCCGCCTACCTCTCCTATGGCTGCGGGGGTCAAGTCATGTTCGCCGACACTCGTCCCGCCAGAAGTTACTACCATATCTGCGGTTCTTAGTCCTCGGTCTATAGCTGAAGCTATCTCTGCAAGGTAGTCTTTCACTATTCCTCCGTCGATAGGCTCCGCACCTAACTCCCTACACATGGACGATAAGACCGGTTTATTCGAGTCTATTATCTTTCCTTCTGAAGGTTTCTCCCCCACCTTAACTAGCTCATCTCCGGTAGATACGATGAATACCTTAGGTTTCTTTGCGACCTCTAAGTGTGTTAAGCCGAGGGAGGCTGCTAAACCTAAGTGTTGAGGTTTAAGTCTGACGCCTGCTTTAACAGCGATTTCACCCTTCTTGACGTCTTCACCTTTAACCGATATGTTCCTTCCCGGGGCAACTTGAGCTGTAATCTCTATTTCATCGTTCAAAACTTTTGTCCGCTCAAGCTCTATTACTGCATCGGCTCCTTCAGGAATAGGGTTTCCCGTCCAGATCCTTTTAGCCTCGAGTTTCCCGATAGAACCCTTACTTACAACCTTAAGTTTCCTAGGTGAATATATCGAGGCGCCTTCCGTGTCTTTAGCTCTTACCGCAAAGCCGTCCATAAGAGCCTTGTCGAATGGAGGTATGTCGACCTTGGACCTTATGTCTGAAGCCAGTATTCTTCCATAAGCTTCATTCAGCGGAACTTTTTCCTTGCCTATCAACCTCGGTTTAACGGTGTCGAGGAAAACTTTTAAAGCTTCCTCGACTTTCATCAGTTTCTTGAATCCCTTAAGTCTCACCAAGCTTGAACACCTAAGTCTCTGGATCGAGGTTAAACCTTTCTCGTCGACTTCCTATCGTCGGGTTCCTTGCTCACAGATACCTCATCTACGCTGTGTATGACAGCTCCGTTATCGATTAGGCACTTCGAAACGGCGTCGAAGTCTATGTTTTCGCCCTCTAGGGTTATCTTAACGCTTTCGGTGTTCTGGTCTATCTCTACTAGCGAGATGTTTACTTCTTGAACTCCTTCTATAACGTTGAGGCGGGTGGCCAGCTCCGGTAGGCTCGGCTCATGAGACTTCAAGACGTCAAGTACAAGCTTTCTAACGCCGATTTGCATATTCCCTATTTTCACCTTTTATCATATTGCTCTCCATCAACAGGTTATTTAAACTTTGTGAGCTTACCTCAAAATAAGGGTTAAATTTTAAAAGTTAGGATCTTTCTCTACGAACTTGAGAGGATGTGAAGACTGTTGCCGAGCATCTACCTAAACCGCTTCAGTAAAGAAGAGCGGAGAAAACTGGAGATCTACAGGGACTTAGAATCGCTGGCCTACGAGATGAACTTCACTCTGGATGCTGTGATAGTGGAGGGTACGCATGATAAAGCTACGCTCAAATCTCTCGGGTTTAAGATTCCTATCCTTCAAGTATCATGCGGCCGCACTTTCAGCCAGATCGTAGACGATACGGTAGAGAGGTTCAGGAGGATCGCTGTCCTAACAGACTTCGATGAGGAGGGAGAGAGAATAGGCAGAAAACTCACAGAGTTGATGGAACGAGGGGGGATCAAGGTTGACCGTTTCTATAGAAACTCTTTCAAGAGACTGATGAGGGAAGCAGGGCTCACGACCTTAGAATCCATCTATAAGTTAAAGCAGGAGTTATTCTCTAAACCTTAAAACAGGTTTTTATGGTATATTTCCCGCTTTAAAAGTTCAACACATTCTTCTAATCTACTTATCGACCTATCTATACTTCCTACATACTCGATAAGACTCTCTAGTAGGTGGTCAAAATCTTCCAAGCCCCTCATTTCTTTTAAAGATTTTTTTATGATTATCTCGCTTTCGACACGGCGTGGTTTGCGTTCAGGAATCGAGTCTCCATCCTTTACTCTTTGGAGAAAGAATATTTCGAAACGTGAAAACTTCAAAGTTACCATCTCAAAAGAAGATGTTAGCTAGCATAAATCTTAGCCATTCGGTGTATTTTTCTCTTTAAAAGAAATTCTTTTAAAATACAGAGAAATAAAATTATGTTTAGCATCCATTTAAACGAGAATTGTTTTTAGCTAAACGTTAAGAAACAAGATAGTCTAACGGTTCCTTTCGAGAGGCAAAAAGGGAATTTTAAGAATACAAATAATAGGGAGTTCTACCTAAGTTTAATGTAAGGTGGAGTTTTTGGACTTTGTTAACATAATTAGAGATTTGAAAGAGAAAGAAGAGGCAGATCCTCTTTATATGGTCTGTTGCGATGTATTAAGAGCTCTCATGATTCTACATGGAAGTGCATGGCACTCTGACCTAACTCTCACGCTCGAAGAGATCTGGGGCTTAAGAGACTTGCCCTTTGACAAAGCATACGAGTTGAGAGATAGAGTGAATAAAGCGATAAAACTTCTAAGCGAACGCGGATTGATCCTAGTTGAAAATAGGGTTAGGGCGAGTTTAAGTTCCTCGAAGCCTACAAAAGAGGAGTTTTATCAAATTAAAGACTTCTTCCCGCTTCTTCGGGAATTTGGAGGAGACAAGTACGTCCTTCGATATAGAAGAGAGATCATGGGGTATCGATAAAAATCTGGTAATTTAAGTCTAAATTAGAAAAGAGCCTTTTTTAAACATTGTTTATCAATAATCTTAGAAAATAGCGATTAAAAAAGAAAAATTTATATATTTTCAATCTATTAATTATCTTGGAGGTAAAACAGCTCTTGGAGGTGACCTCCATGAGGGGAGTAGCCTTCAAGAGCTGGAACTTGCCTCTATTGGCTCGCTGTTTCGAGCCTGAGCTCTTCGATACACCACCGCCAATCTGATTTATCTGCTTATTTTTTTGAGGCGTTAAAGAGTTAGATTTTCGATAGGGTATCCCTTAACTTTTCTCCGTTCTCTTTCAACCAACCGTGAAGGATCCTTATGTCCGTGTTTAGGCTGAAATCCCGTACACCAAGCTTGATGTATTTTTCTGCGTCTTCTGGCCGTCTTATCTCGGCTCTCGGACGGACGTCCATCTTCAACGCCGTTTTTATAGTCTTCAATTCAGCTTCCTGAACTTTGGGGTGACTCCTTTCGCCTGGTACACCTATGCTTACCGAGTAGTCTGCAGGCCCGAACTGAACCATATCTATGCCTTCGACCGATAGTATTTCCTCTAGGTTCTCGACTGCAGTCTTCCTCTCTATCATTATTGCTATCACGGCGTCTTTACACGTCTTAACCACGTCCTTTATAGTGATCGGTGGGAAGAGATAGTTTACTCCACGACTTACCCTCACGCCGTTGATCCCCCTCGGCTCAGTCTTGACGGCACGTACGACAGCTTCTGCGTCTTCGACGCTTCTTATGTCGGCGAAGAGCATATTCTGTATTCCGGCTGCTAAGGCTCTTTCTGCCAGAAATGTTCTAGGTTCTTGATCTATCTTTATCATCGTAGAGACGTCAACTAGCTCAGCTGCTCTAGCAAAATTATCTAGGTCATGTAGGGTGAACGGAGCATACTCGCTTACGAACTCGACATAATCGAAAACTCCGGTGTAGCCTATGATCTCTATCACGCCTGGCCATGGAATTAAGAAACGGGTTCCTAAAGTAGGCTCGTCTTTATCCAATAGTTCCCTAAGCCTATTCTTCTTCAAAGTTGAACACCTCGAGTGAGTGTAATCCTATTAATATGCAGGCTATATTAAAGCTTTTGACGGAGCTGTAAAAAGCCTTTTTCCTGTAACCGAACAACGGAGTTTTCGGTTACAGAAGCTATTAGTCGCCAGCCTGACTAAATAGACTAAGTGTACTTTGTTACGGTGAACGAGAGATGAAAAACTTAGAAGAGGGCTTTCAGGTGTATAATCTTACAGGTCATGAAAAGAAGATAGTAGAAGCTATTTATAAGGCTGGAGGAAAGATCTTCAGAACAGAGCTCAGAAAGAAGATCAGCGGAAGCAACACGACGTTCATTAAAAAAATTTTAGCGCTAAAAAATAGGGGGATAATCACGGAGGTCAAGGAAAGAGACTTAAAGAATGGTAGACTTAAGACGGCCTACGCCCTCACCGAGTACGCCGCGAGGATTCTGGATCTTAAAGAGAAAGTCGATTGTGAAGGATGGTTTATTGCAGGTCAGAAAATATGGCTGCTGCCAGAGTTGGCAAAGATTTCGAGAACAATCTTCAAAGATCACCCTAAAGAGTTTAAAGGGTTAGAGGTTAAAGACGGTGAAATGTATCTAGAGGTTCTATTTGCCTCGAATAAGAAGCCTGAGGTAAACGACCATATAAGAGAGACGCTAACCTTATGTAGCGCGTTCCTGCAGAATCTCCTCATCAACAGGTTTAGATACAAAGTTATGGACGGAGTAGAAGGCTGCATTATACTGCGGTATAGGTTTGAGAAGGAAACCGAAAATCGGAGATCGCTCTCTAGCTATATCATAAAATATTTAGAGACCGAGGATCCCATTCAGCAGCATAGGGTGCTAAGTGAAATCGTAGAGCTAGCTATAATGGATTCTCAAACAATAGACGTATTAGCCTTAAATGCGTTGCTCATTGCCTGCTCGATGGGTTGGACGAAGCACTTCAAGAGCGTAATAGACAGATACAGAGAATATACTTCAGGCAGGGGTCCAATCCAACTGACGAGAATAGAATGCATAATATCAGCCCTCACAGTCCTCAAAAAACTATTTTACGAGTCTCGAAAAATGATAGTTAAACCTGATTCGATACACATAGGTTAGCTTCGCCTAGTTTTTCCTCGTTAGTTTTTTGATTTAATCTAATCAAACATCTCAGATAGTTTCCTACAGAGGAGAGCGTGGATCTATCGTTTAAAGTAAAAACCTCGACACCCCATAAGAAAGGCAGGTCCATTAAACTCACCTGTATCTCTATGCCCCTAATGTTCTTTAAGACTTCTTTCAGAAAATCGGGTTTCTCCAGTTTTCTCCTTATTTTTTTCCTCTGTATCCTCTATCCCCCCTTCACACGGTGTACTTCTCTGATTTTGCGACGTCAAGAAAAATTATTGTTATAGCTACTATAGTAAACTTCTGTCACCGATAAAGAGGAGGGGTGGTGACAACCTTCCATCGTCTGTTCGTTTCTCTCCGTTTGTTACGTCGCAAGACTTCAAAATAGACGCTGTTGGGCTTCTCTCATCCTACCTTTTCTATGATCTCTCCTTTGACTTTCTTTCCAGATCTACTTTCAAGGGGCTTCATGAACCGATCAGCAGCTTACTTTAAAATTTATTATCCTTTATGGTGTATTTTTTCTGTTCCCTTAAAGCGGGAGTTAAAATGAAGAGAAGGTTGGAGAAGTAAGAGCCATTAAACCCGAAGGTCTTTCAACCGGTAAAGATAGAGGAGGTCTTTTTATGAAGTTTGGGGGTTACCCTCGAGTCTACTATGAGCTACTATCGATAGGTTTCATAGTGATGATGAGCATCAGTTTACCGGGTGCGTTTTTACCGATAATGGCGCATAGGTTAGACCCCTCCGGGTCGTTGGTAGGATTAGCGATGTCTTCTTGGTTCCTCACTAGAATATTCGTCGAGGTGCCTTCAGGCTTAATCTCGGCTAAAGTGGGTAGAAAACACCTGATAGTTGGAGGTATGCTACTAGGGTGTCTAGGCTCCGTGTTCTGCGCCTTTTCAAACTCGATCTACATACTGATATTAGGGCGGGCTCTCTGGGGCTTCGGAACAGCTCTCTACTTCACGAGTAACATGGCGTTAATGCTAGACCTCTTTAACTCAGAGGTTAGGGGTAGAGCTTTTGGAGTTTTTCAAGGAATAGGCTTTTTAGGAGGATTCATCGGAGTTCCGTTAGGCGCCGTCTTAGCTAGTTTTATAAGCTTTAACGGGGTCTTCATCGTTGCTACGGTCGCCGTGGTTCCAGCCCTTCTTTCAGCGTTTTTCTCGAAAGGTTTGAGTGAGACTGACAGAAAGGCTAGAAAAGAATACGAGACTATACCAGTAAAGAACCTCATAACCGGCCTCACAGACCCTGCTTTGCTAGGAGTGTGCTACGTTAATCTCTCTAGGATGCTTGTGGCTCAAGGGATTATGTCGACCGTTTATCAGCTATACCTAAACGAAACGTTGGGGATCCCTATCGAGTTAATCGGCTTAATCTTAGCCGTCAGAACGGTAAGCACCATCTCTATAGCCGTGATTTCAGGGTATCTCTCAGATAGATTAGGAAGGAAACCTGTCATTCTTCTAGGATTAGCGATAACCGCTCTAGGTCAGGCCCTATACCCGATCGCTGGCTCCTTCGAGCAGATATTACCCGTAGCTGTGATGGAGAGCGCAGGCGACGGTCTTTTATTCACGTCTCTAATAGTATACTTGTCTGATCTGGTTTCTCCATCTCTACGTGGCGGAGCCATAGGTTTATTCAGAACGTTCATGGATCTAGGCGGGATATTAGGCCCGATAGGGTTTATGCTCGTCTATAACGGTTTCAGCTCCAAAGCGTCGTTCTGGCTAGCTTCGGTTATGCTAGCTTCCAACATACCGATCGTGCTCCTAATAAAAAGAGGGAATAATGTAATGACTTAGATTGCTTTTAAAAGGTAATCGTTTTTATATCTCCATTCCTTCATAACGAAAGGAAAGAGAGAAATGACCATAATAATCGATGATGCTGGAAGTGGAGACTTGCTCTTCGGGATGGTAATAGGAGCTTACAGGAAAGAGACCGGAGAATTCAAGTATGATGTGGTCCACGTGAAATACTTTAAGCCTCCTAGGTTCAGAAGAAAGGAGTATCTAAGGGAAGCTTCACGAATAGTCTTTCGCTTGCTCGATAAACTGAAGGTTAGAGAGAACGAAGAGATAATGTTGTGCCGTGGATACATCTTCGACAAGGCCGTTGAGGACTTGAAAAAGACCTACGGCGAGGAGAGGATAAAGAGAATTAAAGTTTCTGGAACTCCTCAGAGATACGTCGAAACAGCATATCTCGACGAGTTGAGAAACTTGGGGTACGAACCCATAGAACAAAGAGAGAACGCTAGGGCAAAGAGCTTCTTCCACATGTTGAGATGGCTTAAAAGAAACCCAGATAAAATCAAATACGCTAAGACCGGTTGGCCGCGTCTCTCCAAGTATAGGCTGTTCAAACAACAGAGAAAGGGTGAAGTTCTCTCTCAGGATCCTAGCCACTAGAGCCGAAACTTTTTGTATGGATTGTCAGGTGATAAACGTGTCTGCTTAGAGGTCTAAAAAGGCGACTCAAAGACTATTTTGGAGCTTTCATGCTTTTTCCAGTTCATTAAACAAGCTTTTATAAACTTCAGAGACCATAAATATGAACGTGGCGTTTATGTGGAGTAAAATAAAGAGATATTTTAGGAATAACCCCACTCAATTAAAGGTTGCAAGAACTCTCCTAGAACTTGGACTTAGCGTGGATGAAGACGGAAAGGTCTATTGTGGCCCTATAGAGATCTCGCCGACTAAGATGGCAAAGGCTCTAGACATAGACCGTAGGGTTGTGAAAAATACGGTGGAGTCTATACTCTCAGAGCCTGAACTGAAGGAGATGTTCATGAAGATAAAGTCTGCAGGCCCGTTCTTCGGAGATGTAGCCAAACAGTTGGGCTTCGGGGTGATCGTTATAACGGCTGACCCGAAGACCGTGGGAATAGTAGCTAAAGCAGCTTCTCTAATAGCGGATAAAGGAATAAGCATACGGCAAATAATAGCCGAAGACCCTGAACTCTATCCTGAACCGAAGCTCACCATAGTGACCGAGAGAGAGGTTCCAGGAGAGGTCATACCTGAATTCCTTAAGATACCGGGCGTAAAGCACGTAACGATCTATTGAAGTTTTCTTGAAGCCTCTCCGAGTAGAAGGGTTCCTCTAAATCCGAGAGGTTAGTGAGGAATCTTTTTAGGTCTATTTTTGTTATCATCTTTATCGATGGAGGTTGAAGCTTAAACTCCCTAAACTGGATTATGATAAGGTGGCTGAGGAGATAGTCGACTTCATTAAGAAGACGGTCGAAAGTTCTGGAGTCTCAGGCGTCGTAGTCGGTTTAAGCGGAGGAGTAGACAGTAGCTTAACAGTAGTGCTCTGTAAGAGAGCTTTAGGGCAAGATAAAGTCTTAGGTGTACTCATGCCCACTAGCTTTACCCCTAAACAGGATATAGAGGATGCACGATACCTCGCTAAAGAACTCGATATACGGGTTGAAGAGGTTAACATAGACGAGATAAGCAAGTCTTTCTTCACAGGGCTTAAATGCGATGAAAGAGACCCTAAATATAAGATTCCAATGGCGAATGTCCGCGCTAGGATACGGATGGTGATCCTCTACTTCTACGCTAACCTAAACAACTATCTGGTCGCTGGTACAGGGGATAAAAGTGAGAGGTTGATCGGGTACTTCACGAAGTATGGGGATGGCGGAGTAGACTTCATGCCTATAGCGCATCTATATAAGACTCAAGTCAGGGAGCTAGCCAGTTTTCTAGGCGTACCAGAACGTATAGCGTATAAACCAAGTAGCCCACAACTCTATCCAGGGCACAAGGCGATAGACGAGATTCCGATCGACTATGGGCAGCTCGACTTAGTCCTCTACGGGCTCTTCGACCTTAATCTGCCGCCAGACGTTGTATGTTCTGAGGTAGGTGTACAGCGAAGGGTAATCGACGAAGTGTTACGTAGGGTTAAGGCTACCGAGCATAAAAGGAGGCCGCCCCCTATGATCGTTGGAAGCCCCATTTAACCTAGAGTCTAATCGGAATCCCCCTCTCTTTTAGAAAACTTTTGACGAGTGATATAGGATACGTGTTGTAATGGAAGATGCTGGCGGCTAAAGCAGCACTTACGTCAGTTTTCTTGAACACTTCCAAGATATGCTCTGGTCTACCGCATCCACCGGAGGCGATTACTGGTATATGAAGCCTATCGTTCACGGCCTTCGTCAGATAGATGTCGTAACCCTCCTTAGTCCCATCCCTATCCATACTCGTTAACAGAATTTCTCCGGCCCCTAGTTCTTCAACTCTCATGGCCCACTTTATGGCGTCTATTCCAGTAAAAGTCCTGCCACCATAGATTGAGCATTCAAACCAGAACTTTCCTTCAGGCGTCTCTACTACAACCTTATCTTCAGCCTCACTTGGGTTTTTTATAGGTCTCCTCTTAGCGTCTATAGCCACGACGCAAGCCTGGCTTCCAAAGTATCGAGATAGGTCTCTCACGAACTTCGGGTTTCTTATGGCGGCTGTGTTTATCGAGACCTTATCTGCCCCTGCCTTAAACACTCTCCTAGCGTCCTTAAGACTTTTTATCCCTCCACCGACCGTAATAGGAATAAAGACATTCTCGGCAGTCTTCTCCACGACTCTCACCATAGTCTCCCTTCTCTCATGGCTAGCTGTTATGTCCAGAAAAACTATCTCGTCGGCGCCGTCACGGTAATACTTCTCGGCGAGCACCCACGGTATGCCTGCGTATCTGATCTGCTTAAACTCTATGCCCTTAACTACTCTGCCCTCAGGATATGCTAGGTCACAGTCTAAGCAGGGTATGATCCTCTTACAAAGCATTTCCGTCGACTCCGTCCTTCCTATTAACTGGGTAGCCCTTTTATTTAATCTCTACCATAAACATGGAGAGATGAAGTTCAAAGTTTTAATCACGGAGAAGATTCATGAGTCGGGAATAAACCTGCTACGAGAGAACGATGTGGAGACTATTCTACTCTATGAGCGTAGAATGAAGGTCGAGGACGCCATAAAAGAGGTTGACGGAATAATAGTGAGGGTTGCTAAACTGGGTAGGGATCTACTAGAAATAGGAAAGAAGCATAGACTTAAAGTAATCGCTAAACACGGTATAGGAGTAGACAACATAGACCTCGAAGCCGCAAGAGACCTCGGGATAAAGGTTGTCTACGTTCCAGAAGCCGTAGTCAACGCCGTAGCCGAGCATACGATGGGCTTGATACTCCTGATGGCTAAAAGGTTCCTCGAATACGACAAGGCTGTCCGAAGCGGTAACTGGAAGATAAAGTATGAGATGGAGAACTTGGAGCTTAAGGGTAAAGTTTTAGGGATAATAGGGTTCGGGAGGATAGGGAAGACCGTAGCCAGTCTAGCTAAGTGCTTCGGTATGCATGTTTTAGTATACGACCCATATGCTAAGGTTAAGGAACCGGACGTAAAGCATGTGAGCCTAGAGGAGCTACCGGAGAACTCCGATTTCGTGAGTATCCATTGCCCTCTAACAAGAGAGACCTACCATCTCTTAGGGGAGGAGGAATTAAAGAGGATGAAGAAGACTGCCTATATAATTAATACCGCCAGAGGTGGAATAGTCGATGAGAATGCTTTATGTAAGCTTATCAGAGCAGGAAAGATAGCTGGTGCGGCGCTGGATACTATAGAGGAGGAGCCGCCGAACCCCGGAAACCCGATACTCTCATGTCCAAACGTCGTGTTGACTGCTCACACCGCAGGGTCGACCAGTCAAGCCCTACAGGCGATGTCGTTTCTGGCGGCCAAACAGGTTCTACAGGTCCTAGGAGGGGAGACTCCTAAATACGCTTTGACCTAAAGTTCTCGTCTTCTACTTTAGGGAATAACAATATTCTAGGAAATTCTCGAGGATCTTTAAACCGAACTCCCCGCTTCTCTCAGGATGAAACTGTGTTCCAAACAAGTTTCCCTTCCAGACTGCCGCCGTAACCTTACATCCATATTCCGTGGTGGCCGCCGTAACAGGCTCCTCAGGAACGGCGTGGTAGGAATGTACGAAATATGCGAAACCATCCTCTAAACCACGGAAGAGTGGACACTTCCTCTCCTCGACTCTAACGAAGTTCCATCCTATATGGGGAAGTTTATAGGGGGTCCTTATCTTAACTACCTCTCCCTTTATTATGCCTAATCCCTTCACGTTTGGATCTTCCTCTGAACGCTCGAAGAACATCTGTAGTCCGAGACATATGCCGAGTATCGGACGTTTCAGGTTTAGATGTCTCTCTATCGCTGGTATGAACTTATTTAAATTCAAGACCCCGTCTCTGAATGCTCCTACTCCCGGGATTATCAAGGCGTCTCCCCAAGCGTCCCTCGGGTTTTCTGCCACTACAGGTTCACCGCCCACATACTTGACCGCGTTGTAGACGCTTCTTATGTTCCCGAGCCCATAATCGATTATGGCAACCCTCAAGCCTCAACACCCTGTCCGTCGACTTATACTTTAAAACCTACTCCCACTCGATGGTGGCTGGCGGCTTATGGGTTATGTCATACACGACCCTACTAACCTGCGGGATCTCGTTTGTTATCCTAGTGGATATCTCCTCTAGAACCTCGTAAGGGATCTTAGCGAAGCTAGCTGTCATAGCCTCACGGCTCTCGACTATCCTTACGGCGACCGTTAAACCGTAAACCCTTGCGTCTCCTTTAACTCCTGTGGTCTTAGTGTCTGTGAGGACCGCGAAGTACTGCCAGAGAGACCTGTTTAGGCCAGACTTCTCGATCACTTCTTCGACTATCTTGGTAGCCTTCCTTACGATGCTTACTTTCTCGGGTGTAACTTCCCCGACCACCCTCACGGCTAAACCCGGCCCAGGGAAGGGCTGCCGGTAGATCAACTCTTCAGGCATGTTCAGTTTCTTTGCGATCTCCCTAACTTCGTCTTTATATAAGTCTCTGAGGGATTCTATTATAGCCTTAAAGCGTATATTCGTGGGTAAGCCAGCGACGTTATGATGGCTTTTAATCTTGTCTGAATGTCTCCTGAATCCCGATTCTATTCTGTCCGGATATATGGTTCCCTGAATCAGGTATTCAGCGCCGACTTTTCTGGCCTGCTCCTCGAATACTTTGATGAACTCTCTTCCGATTATTTTTCGCTTTTCCTCCGGATCAGCTACTCCTTTGAGGCTGGAGAAGAAGCGGTCTTTAGCGTCTATGACGGTCACCCTGACTCCTAGTTCGCCGAAGATCCTTTTAACGGTTTGAGGTTCGCCTTCACGCATGAAGCCGTGGTCGACGAATATAGCCGTCAGATTTTCGCCTATAGCTTTGGAGGCTAGAATGGCGGCCATACCTGAATCTATGCCGCCACTCAGCGCCATTACTGCTTTCCCGTCTTTAACTTTCTCCTTTACCTCCTTAATGTATTGCTCTATCAGATTCTCCGGCCTCCATCCCTTGGAGCAGCCGCATATATCTTCCACGAAGTTCTTTAAGATGTCCATCCCTCTCTCTGTATGCGTGACCTCTGGATGCCATTGAACACCGTAGATCGGCTTTCTTCTATGTTTAAATGCTGCTACTGGAGAACTCGATGTATGTGCAAGAACTTCAAGTGCCTCTGGAACCTTAACCACGGTATCTCCATGGCTCATCCATACTCTCTCCCTTTCACTTAGACCCTTAAGGATGGCCACAGGTTTATCTATAGTCACGTAGGTTATTCCATACTCTCTGCTCCTGCTGCTCGAGACTTCACCCCCGAAGATCCAGGCTAGGAGCTGATGGCCGTAACATAATCCGAGGATCGGTATCCCTAAATCTAGGATCCGCCGGTCTATTCTGGGGGCTTCAGGAGAGTAGATGCTGTAAGGGCTTCCCGATAGGATTAGACCTTTAACGTTTACCTTCTTGTTTAGGTTCTCGATCTCTTTCGGTGATATGTCGCATGGAACGATCTCTGAGTAGACATGGAGCTCTCTGACCCTCCTAGCTATCAGATGGCAGTATTGTCCGCCAAAATCGAGGATTAATATAACATCGTTCTTCATATGTTTAACCCGCTGTAACGCTGAGAAACCCTAGGTCAGAGCGGGAAGAAATAAAGGTTTCAAGACGTTTAGACGTTAGCCTTCCTAGTCGGGGGATGGAAGATGGAGATCAGGGTTTCGGTGTGTAGTACGTTTGGGTGCTGCTCGATCATCTCGTAGATTATCTTTTTAAGTTCGTCGAGGCTGTCAGCTTCGACTACTAATACGGCGTCGAACCTACCTAAAACTGAGTTAGCCATCTTCACGCCTCTAATTCGTCTAGACCTCACTATATCCTCTGAAGTACCCGGCTTCACGGTAACTAGGACGAACGCCCTCAAAGCTTTACGTCTTAGGTCTTTAACGGTCAATTCACTCACTCTTAATCCTTCAACCAGAAGACAATACGAGAGACGTTTCTGTATGTATTATATTTGGGTCTTTCTCTATTACCCTGTATAATATCTCGTTTATGCTTTCTAGGTTAGGCGCCTCTATGACTACTATGGCGTCGTATCTCCCATAAACCGAGTCTGCTTGGGTAACCTCCTTGACTTTACTTTTTATCCTCTTAACGACTTCCTCTGAAGTTCCAGGCTTTGTCTGTATCAGGATGTATGCTCTCACGCTTTCACCTCCTAAACATAATTTTATTATTCTAATAATCTAAATATTTCATTATCTCCCAAGGCGTTACGTAAAGGCAGAACTGGTTCCAATCGTTCGTCTTATATTCGATGAAGGAGTCAAATATGTGGCTTCCCAGCGTCCTATGAATTACCTCATCGCTCTTCATCTCTTCTAGAGCGTCCTTGAGGGTTGTTGGGAGTTCACCTATCCCTAAGGCTATCCTCCTCTCCGGGGTTAGCTTATACACGTCCTCGTCTACCGGGTCACCAGGATCTATCTTCTTCTTTATCCCGTCTAGTCCGGCCATCAATAGACATGAAAAGGCAAGATACGGGTTGCATGAAGGATCCGCACTTCGAAATTCTATCCTCTTCTGTGACGCATACTTTGGCCCCCTGAAGTATACCGGTATCCTGACGAGTGCGGACCTGTTACGTCGAGACCACATAATGTATATGGGTGCTTCGAAGCCTGGCACAAGCCTCTTGTAAGAATTTACGGTCGGGCAACACACGGCTGTTAAGGCTTTAGCATGCTCAAGTAACCCCCCGACGAAGTACCTCCCTGTTTGACTGAACTCTGCGTACTCGTCGTTCTCGTCATACATAACGTTCTCGCCGTCCTTCCAGATAGAGATGTGAACGTGCATCCCGCTGGCATTATCGAGATAGACGGGTTTGGGCATGAAAGTGGCTAGCAAACCGTGTTTCTTCGCGACGTTCTTAGCTACAAACTTGTAGTAGAGTGTTCTGTCAGCTGTCTTAACAAGTTCGTCGTATCGGAAGTCTATCTCTATCTGGCCTGCTGTAGCAACCTCGTGGTGATGCATCTCGACCTTAATCCCGAAGTAGTCTTCAAGCAAGCTCGCTACTTCGTTCCTATACTCCAACGTCGTATCCTCCGGGGGAGGCCTGAAATACGCCTCTTTAGGTCTAAGGGTGAACTTTCCTGGAGTTATTTCTGGCGACTGCGGCACAACTCTTGGGGCACCCCAAGAGTCTCCCTCACCTCCCTTAGGGCTGACCCATAGATCCCAAACTAGCTTAGTCGGGTCTATAGAGGAGAATATGAAGTACTCGAGCTCTGGACCGAAGTAGGCTGTATACCCCATTTCTTTGGCTGCTTTTACGGCCCTCTTAGCCACATAGCCTCGTGAACACACTTCGGAAGGCTCGTCTCCTCCGTAGGCTTCATAGACGTCTCCTATGATTATAGCGCTTTTCTGGATCTCATCCGTGGTCCACGGGATGACCGCCAACGTATCCGGGTCGGGTTTAAGGATCATATCGGACTCTTCGATCGACTTGAAGCCTCTGATGGACGATCCGTCGAATCCTATGCCGTTCCTGAAGGCGTCTCCACTAACATATTCCCTCGCCGGGATGACGACGTCCTGCATTAAGCCACGGATATCTACAAAGGTGGAGTGAACCCATCTCACCTTATTCTCTTTCAGTATGGTGATGGCTTTTTCTATAGACTTCTTAAATCTCAACTTCCCACCCGTTTCATTCACCGATTTAATTTTCTAATGTGGAGTTATATTTATAAACTTTTTTGCTCTGGATGAGCAAGAATGTTCATAAATTAATTTTTTTACTAGAAGAATATCAGGAAAATTAGCTTGTATTAATACATTCGTAAGCATAGCCAAGAAACCCCCCTAAAGACTGCTATATATGAATATCGTAAACTTAGTTAAGATGAAAGGCGGTGGAGAACATTTGTATAACTCAATAGTCTTTGCAGACAGCGTGTATATGACCGAGAAGGCAATGAGGAAACTCTCGAGCGCCGCTAAGGTGGTTTGGACTGAATGCGAGAGTGAGAGAGAACTGATAGAGGTTTTAAATAGGGAGAAGGCTAAGGTCGTGGTTTCAGAGTACTTTCCGATAACCTCTAAGGTCGTAGATTCCGTCGAGTCACTTCGAGGAATAGTCGTCTATGGTGTAGGCTACGACCACGTCGATGTGGAGGCTGCCTCAGAGAGAGGGATCTACGTAGCTAACGCTAGGGGAGCTAACGCAGAGTCCGTGGCGGAGCATGTTTTCGCCATGATCTTAGCATTTTCTAGGAAGCTCTTCCAAACGCACACTTTCGTTAGGGAAGGGAGATGGAAGCGGCGTGAAGAAAGCGGTTTACCTGAATCACTCACTCCAAGCGAACTGGAAGGTAAGACTTTGGGAATAATAGGCTTTGGTGCGATAGGATCTCGTGTAGGAGCCATAGCTAAGTGTTTTGGTATGCAGGTCTTAGTTTACGACCCCTATGTTTCGGCCGAGAAGGTTAAGAATGCAGGGGCTGAGCAAGTAAGCTTGGAGGAGTTGATGAGATCCTCGGATTACGTCACTCTGCATTGCGTGTTAAGTGACGAGACTAGCGGTATGATCGGGGAAAAAGAATTGAGACTCATGAAGCCGACAGCCTATCTGATAAACGCCTCTAGAGGCGGAGTAATAGTCGAAGAGGCTTTGATAAAAGCCCTAAAGGAGGGCTGGATAGCAGGTGCCGGACTCGACGTTTTCGCGGAGGAACCCCTCAGGTTAGACAATCCGCTTCTCGGGCTGGATAACGTGATATTCTCGCCGCATATAGCTGGAGGCTCTAGGGAGGCTTTAGAGAGAATTTCCTTAACCGTCTGCGACGAGGCTTTAAGGATATTAAGAGACGAGGTTCCGGTCAACCTAGTTAACCGTCGGCATCTAAAGGCTAAAGGATACAAAGTTTAATTCGAGATTCTGTTTCTTCGTCGACACGTCTATCTGATCGATCTTCAAAACAGAGCGTTAGCTCCAGTTATGGGGACTTTCCTTAAATTCCACCTAAATGGAATCTCTAGGATTAGGAGCTATCTTTCTGTTCGTCTTATTAGATAGTCTCAGAGTTCCTAGAGGAGAGAATCGGTGTCTCTAGATAGACTTTTTAATGCATCTTTACCGGGATTATACTGGGAAAAACGCTTAATAACTTCCCCTAGAACTCGTTCGATCGATCTCTTTAAAAATAAAGTTCCTGAGATTTTTTAAACGTGGTGGATATGCTGAAAATTCTTGTCACAGGAGCTAGTGGATTCATCGGTAAACCTCTCGTTAAAAAGTTGGTCGATTGTAGATGTGAAGTATTGGCTTTCGACAAGAGGCGAGACGATTTAGACGTGAAATTCATTCAGGGAGACCTAAGATTCTTCGATTTCGACGAGATTTTAGACGATGTAGACATAGTGTTCCATCTGGCAGGCTTATTAGGCACGACCGAATTGTTTCATCGAGTAATCGAAGCTGAGGAAGTAAACGTTCTTGGAACGTTAAATCTGCTCGAATCTATGAGAAGGAAACAGGTAAAGAGGCTGATTTTCTCATCGAAACCTAATATCTGGAAATATAACGTATACACGATCACTAAGGAGAATTGCGAACGTTACTTAGAGATGTATCAGAAAGTTTACGGTTTCGAAGTGACTATCGCTCGCCTTTTTAACGTTTATGGTCCCGGAGAGTACCTCAGAGAGTATAGGAAGGCTATACCCTATTTTATCGTATCCGCCTTAAGAGACGAACCGATCGAGGTTTTCGGAGACGGAGAACAGACCCTAGACCCTATCTACATCTCAGACGCGGTAGAAGCTCTGGTGAAATGTGCTGAGAAGAAACCGAGAAAGATAGTGGAGATAGGTAGCTCCAAACCAATTAAAGTCAAGGAGTTGGCTGAAAAGATTATCGAATTGACTAAAAGTAAATCTAAAATAGTCTATAAACCCATGCGGAGGGGGGAACTCGGGCCAAAGATCGTCTGCGCTAATAACGATCTAGAGAAGGAACTAGGTTTTAAACCTAAAGTAAGGTTAGAGGAAGGCTTGAAGGCTACGATAGAATGGTATAAAAAACATTTGGATGAATTTAGAGAAATTTATCAGATTAAGGATGAAGACCTAATGGAGAGGTGACTTCCCCTTAAACCATTTCTATTACCTTCCCATCGGTCTTCGGCTTAACAGACATACCTCACTTAAAGTGGCTTTATATACCCCTTTTTTAGACGAAACGAAATTTAAGAACTCATAGAAAGACCTCACCATATTCCGCTTAATCAACCTAAACTCGTGAAAATAGTCCCAATGGTGATGAAAGAACACGAACACTCCTTTTCCCTTCCTCAAATATCCAAGAAAGTTTTCTCTTGCTTTTTTCACTTGATCCTTAACGCTCACGATCGATGGAGACCAGATTGTTGCGTTCCATTGGATCACGGTCGGTCTAGTGAGACCGACGGTATCGTTGAGTTTAGGTCTAACCGGGTTACGAGAGTTGACCATGAGGAACAGAAGTTTAACCCAATCTATATCTGAAGGTGGAACGGTCGTTAGAAGACTCCTTAAAGTGAACCTGTTGCTGAGACACATTCCGTTAGCTTTTATACTTTTCCAAGTGGCTCTAGAAAGTTTCTCATAAGGGGCGACAAACACCCCTATCTCGCGTTTAAAAGCCTTCCTTAAGAGTCTGTTTCCGCTCTTCAGTCTCTCGTTAACGAAAGCGAAATCGTTGACGGCGAACTCTGGTTTCCCTTTAACCCACTCGTGGCTATAGCCGTGTTGAACTATGTCTACATAGCCGTTTTAAGAGATAGTGGATGAGTTCTGTGTTTTCAGATATCGAGAAAACTTTCCCCTTACCTCTAAATTCTGGAGGGATAAATCTCGACCTTGTAGCCCTCACATAGGGGATAACCGCTAAACTCACCTTGAATCCAAGCTTCCAAGCATCGCTGTATAGGAGGTCTAGCATCCAAGGCTCGGTAAAGTATGAGATATCATCGTCTCTTATTATGAAAACCCCTCGGCTTTTTCTGGGATGAAGTCGAGCTTCCTCTTTCACCGCTGGACACCGCAG
>CAZVJZ010000005.1:0-3410 GCA_964627655.1 uncultured Candidatus Bathyarchaeia archaeon | reverse complement strand
AACTATAAACAGCACTCCTCACTTAGTAATGAAAATTATATTTTTAGATTACATATAACATGTTTTATGTTAGGTTGTAAATGTAGAGAATCGATGATACCAAAACCGATTAGGGGGTTCTAATGAAGCTACAGTTTCAATACACAGCCTTTTTCCCTTCGATCGGAGGTGTAGAAACCTATCTAGACAACGTATCTAGAATCTTATCGAACTTGGGTCATGAACCAACAATCTTATGCTCCAAACACTTACCAGACCTTTCTGATGAAGAGGTTTACAGAGGCGTTAAGGTCATCCGTCATCCATCTTATTACTTATCGTTCCCTGCAAGTCTGATAGGCCCGTTCTACTACGTTAAAAAACTCCAAAAATTCATTAAAGAGAAGGGTATAGAGGCCGATGTGATCTTAACGAGACATCCATACTACTGTTATGCTTCGTGTAGTGAAAGCATAGCGCCGGTTATATATATCCCACCTTCACTAAAATCGCTGGAGAATAAAAATTCGATGATCAGGCGGGGAGTCCCAGCGAAACTATGGGGCGCCCTCAGAGATCTTGAAATAGACTTTATCGAGCATAAAGCTGTCCATGGCTGCGATGGAATAGTTGTGTTTAGTGAGCTGATGAAGTGTCTAATCGCTACTTATCATAGAGTTTCAGGTAAGAAAATTAGGGTTATTCCTCCTGGAGTCGATTTACAGAGGTTTAGACCTAGAAAGAGAGATACAAGCCTCCTCAGAGAATTGAGAATACCTAAGGGTTCGAAGATAGTCTTAACGGTCTGTAGACTATCGCCTTTAAAGCGAGTTGATGTTCTAATAGATTCGTTTTCGAAGATTAGAGAGAAAAACGTTCACTTGATAGTGGTTGGTGACGGACGAGACAGGAGATATCTAGAAAATCTGGCTTCTAACCTCCATCTGGGGAGTCGAGTCCGATTTGTCGGTTTTCGAAGAGATGTAGAGCGATTCTATTCGGTCGCCGACGTATTCGTTTTACCCTCAATCTGCGAATCTTTCGGTCACGTCCTTTTGGAGGCCATGTCTTCAGGCGTTCCTGTTATAGGCTTTAAGAGAAAGCACCCTAACGTACTTACCGCCTGTAATGAAGTGATCAAAAACGGAGAAACCGGATACAGCATAAAATTTGACGTCTATGAGCTAGCAGCTAAGATCAACGAGATAATCGGGAATGAGAAATTAAACGAGGAGATGGGTAGAAGAGCTAGAGAGCTTTGTGAAAAAGAATACTCTTGGGAAAAGCATGTTGAAAGTCTACTCGACTATATCTCATGACCAGAACCTTTTTAGAGAGATTAACTTCATAAAAGACTTGAAGTTCTTGAAGGTGTAGAGTTGAGGCTTCAGATTCATAAGAGGGGTATAAGAGCACTCGGGGTCTCCGAGAGCTTCGTTAAGTCTGATAGCAGAAAATCAATCCTCGCCGGAGTCGTTATGCGGTCAGACTTAATAGTGGACGGATTCTCCTTCACCACGGCCACGGTGGGTGGAATGGACTCAACCCAACGGATAATAGACATGTATAAGAACATGAATCGGGACGACATAAACCTCATCCTACTCAACGGATGCGTCATAAGCTGGTATAACGTCGTGGACCTGAACCTCCTAGCCGAGGCCACAGGTTTACCCCTGATATGCGTCACTTATAGGGAGTCTAAGGGGCTTGAGAGGTTCTTCAGAGAGCTCTTTCCAGAGGACTGTGAGCGTAGGATAGAGGTGTATCGCAGAAACGGTCCAAGGAAAGAGGTTACCTTGAAGACTGGTAAAAAGGTTTTCATAAGGTTTATAGATATGAACCTGGATGAGGCTGAATCTGTCCTAAATAAGTTCACCTTAATCGGAGCGGTCCCTGAACCCTTAAGGGTCGCAAGGCTCTTAGCTAGGAGCTTGATGAGGAGTTGTTTAGGCGGATACGCAACGAAAGACTAAAAGGAAAAACAAGATTAATTTTAAATGGAGAACTTATTAGTGCGGTCTGTATGAGGCGTTAAAAGTTGGTTATGCCAGGTAAGATATTCAAGTTAACTAGGCCTGTAGGCTTCAAAACCTTGATTAGAACCCTTAAGGGCTATAGGATGACGGAGAGGTTCTCTATAGAGGATAAAGAGTTCGAGCTTGTCACCGAGATAACAGACTTGGAGGAGGGTGAACGCAGTGTCTCAGGAATCTATGCTAAGGACAGCGTCGTCTTCGTCTACTATCATGGAAAGTACATTCCAACGCCGAAGACGACGGAAACATACTTCAACTTCACGGCTAGAAAAAACGACGTTCTACTGGTGGTCTTACAGGAGAAGTGGACTGCCAAGAGGATAGCCAACGAGCTAAGCAGAATAATCTTCGGGGCGAAGGGCTATGTTGCGGAAACCGAGATAGCGCCTGAAGACTTAAAGGCTTTTCATGACCAGAATCCTCGAGGCACTAAAGTCTCTTTCTTCGAGAGGGTAGCTCAAAACATAGATAAGCTTTCGCTGTATGGCCCAGACCTGATCGAGGCAAGTCTCTTCGAAGACTACTCATCTAAGGCTAATCTTTGGTATATAGTGGCTACTTCACGGAGATATGGGCATGTTGTAGGCATAACCCGAAACGGCATAGTGGTCATATTCAACAAGGTGACGCCGAAGGAGTATATAGAGTTCGTCGTGAACGAGGTATTCCCGATCATAACGTGAAAGGATAGAGTCGAAGTCTGGGGATGAAAAGTTTAAAGTATGTGAAGAGTCTATACTGGATTTCTGTTTAAGTTTGGAGGGAGAGGGTTGAGCGTCGAATTAAAGTTGAAGGAGCTAGGTATAGAACTTCCGCCTCCGCCTAAACCTCTAGGTGCTTACGTACCCACCGTTCAGGTCGGAAACCTAGTCTTCGTGGCCGGAATGAAAGCCTCTATAGGAGGAGAGATGAAGTTTAAAGGGAAAGTAGGGTCAGACCTAACGGTCGAGGAGGGATATGAAGCCGCAAAGATCTGCGCCCTAAACTGTCTCTCAGCGCTTAAAGAGTCTCTGGGAAGCCTCGACAAAATCGAGAGGATAGTTCAGGTCTTCGGCTTCGTGAACAGCGCCGAAGACTTTAACCAGCAGCCTAAAGTCCTTAACGGGGCCTCGGAGCTCCTTCTTAAGTTATTCGGCGAGAATGGACAGCACGCCAGAATAGCCGTAGGCTCGAACGAGCTACCAGAAGACAGCCCGGTCGAAGTGGCCATGATAGTCAAACTAAAAGAGTAAGAGCTTCACTCTTCACTCTAGATGGAAAGTTCAGGGGTCTATGGATAATCTAACTTTCTTTACGTTTATCAGTCGACTCGACTTATGATTCTTCGAATAATATTTCAGTGATCGTTCCTCCTCAAATTTGATAAGAAGGATCCCGCAAATTTTTTATATA
>CAZVJZ010000004.1:5505-31584 GCA_964627655.1 uncultured Candidatus Bathyarchaeia archaeon | reverse complement strand
TTATCGTGAAGAAGTATTTTGGTGACTCGAACTTCCAGAAGGAGAGGTCTATCGTGAGTCCTCTTTCACGTTCTTCCTTGAGTTTGTCGAGAACCCAAGCAAACTTGAACGTTTCCTTCCCTGTCTTCTTTGCCTCCTCCTCGTATAGCTTCATCGTCCTCTCATCAATGTTTCCTGTTAAGTAGAATAGGTGGCCTACGGTCGTCGATTTTCCATGGTCTACGTGCCCTATCACTACGAGGTTCAAGTGGGGTTTTTCTGCTTTACTCATATCCTCATCCCTTCGATTTTTATTCTCATCCGTTTAGAGATTCATATTCCAAACAGCTTATTCAATTATTTAAAGCCTTCTAATTTAGTTATTGTTCACAGAGTTTTTAAGTATTTTGTGTCCGATTCATTTTTATAGTTGGGTTAATGTGGCTAAGCGTTATGTTCGGTCGATAGCTCGTTACTGGACAACTCTTTTGCTCCTCTGCCCTTCCTTCCCATTAACTGAAAGATTATTATCTCGAGAATACTCTTCTCCTAATTGATATGCCTACCAATCTTCCGGCTGAAGCTGAGAGTAAATGGAAGGAGGTAACGCAGGCTAGAGACCCGAAACTTAAGCTTAAGCTACTCCAGGAGTTCCTCAGTTTAGTTCCGAAGCATAAGGGAACCGCTAAACTCTGCGCTAAAGTCAAGAGGCAGATGGCTGTACTCAGAAGGGAGATAGAAGAGAAAAAAAGGAGGAAAGTAGGTTCTTCTCCACCGAAGTTCTACGTCGAGAGGGAAGGAGTAGCTCAAGTTGCAGTAATCGGGTTGACGAACTCTGGAAGAAGCAGCCTACTATCCTCTGTTACGAACGCTAAAGTTAAAGTTTCCGACGCACCTTTCACGACGACCACGCCTAGACCAGGGATCTTAAAGTATGAGGACATAAGATTCCAGCTAGTGGAAACGCCTCCGATCTTCGAGGGAATTTCGAGTAGTAGGGGAATAGGGTCTCAGACCATGAACTTGATCAGAAACGCCGATGGTTTAATCGTGATTCTAGACCTATCGAACGATCCATCGGAACAACTGGACATCATAGTTAGAGAACTCGAGAAAAGTCAGATAAGAATCGAAAAGCCGAGATACACCGTTCGTCTAGAGAAGAGGAAGGGGCTAAAGCAGGCGAGGGTTAACGTGAGGGGCATCCTCTTAGATTGCACAGTAAACGATGTAATTAAACTGCTGAGTAAGAGGGGAATACGGAACGTGTATCTGGAGATAGAGGGAAAAGCGACGCTTAAAGAAGTAGAGGAAGCTATATCGACTAACTTTAAGTACATACCCTCCCTGATATTAGCGAATAAATACGATCTGCAAGGAGCACCAGAGAAGTATCTAAAGCTTAAGAAGAAGCTGGAAGGCATGGGTCTAAATGTACTTCCAGTATCCTGTAAAACAGGGTATAACTTGGACAGGATAGGCGTGCAATTATTCAAGATGTTTAAGATAATCAGGGTGTATTGTAAAGAACCTAACGAGGAGAAGGCTTCTCCAGAACCGTTCATAATGCGTGAAGAGGCTACGATCCTAGATTTAGCCAGACAGATACATAGCGATTTTATAAAGAAGTTCTCTTACGCTAAGGTTTGGTCCAACCGTCTGAAGTTTAGCCCACAGAAGGTAGGTTTAAACTTCAAGCTGGAAGACGGGGATACAGTCGAAATACGGTTGAGAAGCTAAAAGTTTTCAGCTTCACTATCTAGAGGCTAGCGCTATCCTCTCCATTTCGCTTCTCTTCTTAACGGCGTAGCTCTTCATGTCACCGTTAGCCGCTAAGATTATCTCGTCAGCCAAACATTCTTCGAGAGTCTTGGGGTTACCGAAGGCGCTCATCCTAGCTCCCTCAGAAAGGAAACGTAAAGCCAAGTCTACTCTTCGTTGAGGAGAGATGTCCACGGCGAGATGATATACTACACCTCCATAGCTGATCCTTGTCGTATCCTCACATGGCGCAGCATTCTCTATCGCCCTAATCAACACTTCGATAGGATTTCTCCCGGTCTTAAGGTGGATTATCTCGAAAGCATTTTTAACGACCGATATCGCCCTAGCCTTCTTTCCGGCAGCGTGACCCGGCCTCATCAACATGTTAACTAGGCGCTCGACTATGTTTACTTCAGATTTCTTGAATTTGGTGTGTTCATGTCTACCCATACTATGCGGTATGACCACAGGCTTTAAGGAAATGTACCTCTTTAGACCGGGATCTTTAATTTCTATTCCCTTAAAGCTCCATTTACCGAAGAGCTTGAGCTCCTCAAGAACGTTTTTGCTTCGACTCATAGTTTTACTCTCCCATCCCAACTAAACTTAACGTGTAGGCTTCTCCTTCTTACCTAAAACCAGCTCATTCAGCGAGACCCCGTTAACCATAATCACCTTATATCGGACTCCGGGAATGTCGCCCATGCTCCTCCCTCTGCTTCCACCGATCCCCTCGATTATCACTTCATCGTGCTCGTCGACCACGTTTAAGGCACCGTCTCCAGGCAGGAAAGCTGTAACCACCTTACCGTTCTTTATTAGCTGTACTCTTACACATTTCCTTATAGCGCTGTTAGGCTGCTTACTCTCTACTCCAACCTTCTCTAAGACTATGCCTCTAGCCATAGGGGCTCCTTCTAGAGGGTCTGATTTAACGTCCAGTCTAAGCATACGCCGCTTGTAGTATATGTCGCTCCACCTGAACTTCTTTCTCTTCTGGATCAGCGACCTTGCGGCGAACTCTCCCCTCGGAGACTTCGAAGCCATCTGGAACCCTCGACTTTTACTTTAAGGAGGTACCTCTTCTATATATGGGTTTTTCGATCTTTATGCACTATACTATGGAGACGTTGTCGATCTGGAAGTATCTTTTCGCTAGGAAGCGTACGCGTTCAGCGTTTCTTCCGTTCTTTCCTATCGCTACGCCCTTATCCTTTGGGTCGACCGAGATCACTGCGAACGTCCTTCCGTCAGGACGCTCCATTATCCGCACTTCCTTAACCCTTGCAGGTTTAAGAGCGTTCTTTATGAACTGAACGGGACTGTCGGAATGCTCGATTATCTCGTATTTCTTTCCGGTCATCTTCTCCAGTATCCGCATGTTTTTTCCTCGTTTCCCTATAGCCATCCCCATCTCGCCTTCTTTTACGACGAATATTATTCTGTTCTGGTCTTTGTCGATTATGCAGTCGCGAACCGTTGCACCCGTTATGCTTTCGAAGAGCGCTATATACTTCATCTCGTTGCTTGTAAACTTTATTCTTCCACTCACCTTTAACCCTCCAACGCCTCTATAATCTTTGAATCGCCAAATTCTCTAATCGAGAGAGCGGAGACCGTGAAGGGTTTACCACATACTTTACCCAACTCTCTTCCTGAACCATTATAGATTAAGATTGGGATGTTAGATAGTTTGCTGTAGCGTTCTATCTTTCTCCTCATTTTTTCTGGACAATTCTCGGCAAGGATTATAAGTTTAGCCTTCCCTTCTAACGCGTTCTTGACAGCGCTATCGCATCCAAAGAAAACTCTTCCAGTTTTTACGGCTTTTTCGATCTCCCTGTTTACATCCACCATTTACTTACCACCGCCAGCTTTAGTCGACATGTAGAGATCTACTAAGCCGGTTCCTATAGGAATAGACTGACCGACTATAACGTTTTCCGTTACGCCCTTAAGTGGGTCGCTTTTTCCTTGGACAGCCGCCTCGACTAGGTTAGGAACCGTGATCTCGAAGGCTGCCCTAGCCAATACACTCTCCTTCTCTCCGCTTATCCCGTGGCGGCCTATCTGTCTAACCTCCCCTGTATGGGTCATTATATCCGCAACTAACATTATATGTCTTATATCCACGTCTAAACCCTGCTCTTCTAGTACTCCTACGGCTTCTTGGATGATCGCGTTTCTCGCAGCTTCGATGCCTAAGGTGTTGGCTATCTCCTGTATATGGTTGGTCGTAGTTCGGGTTGGGTCTATCCCTTCGACGTTCAGGACTTTTGGTAGGTTAGAACCGTCTGTCCGTATCACCCATTCACCTTCCTCTTCGGTTACAAGCACCCTCTTGATCTCTGGAATCCCTTTTATATGATACTGAGAGATTTTATCGAGTATCTTCCTTAAATCTGCTTCTTTCTTCGCTGCGATGACTATTTGCTTCTCGTCCACCTTCACCTCGCAACCTGGTATTTTAATTCTCTCCCTCAACTCTTCTAGGGTGACACCTCGGTTCTCCATCATCGTATGGTCTAACTCGACGATCAATTCTTGGGTCTCCGGGTCTATGTAGATCGAATGGGCGATGTCTTCGAGTTTAGTGGCTATTATCTTCCGAGCTATTTCGGTAGCTTTCTCCTTATCCTTCTTATACTCTTTATCTAACCTGATGGTCATGATCGGTGTTGAAGGCTCTCTCCTCGCATCGACTATTTCTATCAGCCTTGGTAGGCCTAAGGTAACGTTCTGCTCTCTGACACCCGCATAGTGGAAGGTTCTAAGAGTCATTTGTGTTCCGGGCTCCCCTATAGATTGGGCAGCGACTACGCCGACCGCTTCACCAGGCTCGACGAGAGCTTTCTTGTAGTTCTCTATCGCTAGCTGGATAACCCGCTCTACAGACTCTTTAGGTAGCTTAGCTTTCTTCAGCTCCTTTTTAAGCTCATCGATGAGAATCGGGGTTAATTCATCCTTAACAGACTTCAATTTATCTTTGATGAATTCCGTGTCGGCTGGTTCTCCCTCTTCAGCGGTGAGCTTTATCTGCTCCACTAGACGGCTTACGTTAACTGCTTTTCCGTGGTCGCTTTTAGCCGGGTCTACCCCATCCTCTCCATACTTGAATTGGATTATATCTCCATTGGAGTCTCTTACGGTTCCGTCGTACTCTATCCTAAGATGCTCTAGAGCGTTGATCAGCCTTCTCTGCATGTAGCCGCTTTGCTGTGTCCTGACCGCTGTGTCTACAAGTCCCTCTCGTCCGCCCATAGCGTGGAAGAAGAATTCTATCGGGTCGAGACCTTCCCTATAGCTTGAGTATACGAAGCCTCTGGCTTTCGGGCTTGGGTCTTTAGGTTTAAAGTGCGGTAAAGCTCTATCGATGTAGCCTCGCATTATACGTTTACCTCGAACCGACTGCTGTCCTACACAAGCAGTCATCTGTCCGATGTTCAGGCTAGACCCTCTTGCACCGGACCTTGTCATTATAATCCCTGCGTTTGACTCGCTCAGGTCGGCGTCTGAGATTCTCCCAGATTTGTCTCTCGCCTCAGCTAATTCGTTCATAACGTAGATTTCGAAGGAGTCTAGCAGGCTTTGGCCTGGCAGCCTTTCTAAGGTGCCTCGGTTGAGCTCTTCTATTAGCTTGTTTATATTCTTCTCCGATTTTCGTATGGTGGCCTTTATCTTTCTTTCCGCTTCAGGTGAGAGCTCTAACTCGTCGAAGGAGTATGTGAAACCACGCATCGTGATGAACGATTTGAGAAGCCTGCAGATCTTGTTAAGAAACTCTTTGCCGACTTCTGTACCGTAATCCTTTATGATCCGGTGGAGGAGGCTCTCCGACTTCTCAGCTCCGATAGCGTTCCTATCGATAACCCCTTTAACCAAGATACCGTTCTTTATCACGACATAAGCGTCATACTCACATTCTTCACGTTTACAGACGTCGCATCCCCTACATATCTGAGCTTTAAGCACATAGTTCATTCCCTTCGGTATAAATAGGCTGAATATCTGCTTCCCACTCCATAATGGTTCAGGATCCTTTATCTCTGGTTCAGGTAGAGGTCCCTCATATCCCGTGTCGACGAGCAGCTTGTTCACCTCTTTACGGTTTAGGAATGTAGATTTCCTAGTAAGCAGATATGCTGCAGTGATGTAGTCTCTTATAGCCCCTATTATCGGTCCACCGAAGCGTGGTGAAAGAATCTGGTCTTGCACCTGCATCAGGAGACGAGCTTCAGTCTGCGCTTCCTCGCTTTGAGGTATGTGAAGGTTCATTTCATCGCCGTCGAAGTCTGCGTTGTATGGTGGACATACGGCTAGGTGGAGCCTGAAAGTCTTGTAGGGGAGAACCTTAACGAAGTGGGCCATTATGGACATTCTGTGAAGTGAGGGTTGCCTGTTGAATATAGCTATGTCTCCGTCTTTTAGGTGACGCTCTATTATGAAGCCTGGCTCGAGAACCTCAGCGACCTTCTTTCTATCGCTCACGAATTCAAGTCTTATTCTCTTTCCGTCAGGCCTAACCACATATAGGGCACCTGGATACTTCTCAGGTCCGTTGATGACATATTTCTTCATCTCCTCTAGATTGAAGAAAGTGACCTTCTCTGGGACAGTAAGCTTCATCGCTATCTCCAGAGGGACACCTACCTCGTTTATGTCTATGTTCGGATCTGGTGAGATTACAGTTCTAGCTGAGAAGTCTACCCTTTTGCCCGAGAGGTTACTCCTGAACCTTCCCTCTTTACCTTTAAGTCGTTGAGATAAGGTTTTCAATGCCCTACCAGACCGGTGGCGTGCAGGCGGAATTCCAGAAGCCTCGTTATTGAAGTATGTTGTTACATGATACTGAAGAAGCTCCGACAGGTCTTGAATTATTAGGGTAGGCGCACCAGCCTCCATATTCTCTCTTAACCGCTGGTTTATCCGTATTATGTCTACGAGCTTGTGGGTGAGGTCGTCTTCAGACCTTATACCAGACTCAAGCGTGATCGAAGGCCTCACATAAACCGGTGGAACAGGAAGAACTTGCAGGATCATCCATTCAGGCCGTGCTCTTTCAGGGTTTAATCCGAGTAACCTTAGGTCGTCGTCGGGAATTCTTTCAAGCCTCTCCCGTATCATGCTTGGTGTAAGTCGTTGTGCACCCTCGCTTCCCATCACCTCATAGAAGGCCGTCGGCTTATGGAATTCTATCTTATATTGGGGGGCATCGCAATATGGGCATCTCTTCCCCTTTTTGCTTTCCGCTAACACGCTTTTATAAAGAGATTGAGGGACCTCGCCAAGCAGCTCTACGGCATGCTCCATCCTCTTTTTAATTTCCTTTATCTTATCCTCGGGTATGAGTATCCTCCCGCAGTTTCTGCAGGTAGCCTCGAGGAGGTCGTGAATGATGTTTGTAAACTCGACGTGAATCACAGGAACCGCTAGCTCTATGTGACCGAAGTGGCCTGGGCATCTGACAGCGGTGTTGCCGCATGTAGCGCATCTCTGTCTAGGTTCAAGTGTTCCTAACCTTCCGTCCATCAGACCGGAAGGTATCGGGGCGCCGTCTTCATCGTAGGTATCCGCCGTCCGTATCTCCACTACAGACATTTTCCTTATCTCTTGCGGCGAGAGAACTCCAAAAACTATTTCGTCTAAAGTTTTATTGATCTCCATCTCAGACATGATCTTTCAAGCCCTCTCCTTTAAGATTAATCTTGGAGCTATACATAGACTCATCATCTCTTGAAGTAGGAGTTTAAAGGCGTAGGAGACTGTGATAGGAGAGACGACGGCCTTATCTCCGCATATTCTACACACGTATTTACGTTGTTTGAGGTCATAGTAAGCGATGAATCCGCAGCGCTCACAGACGTATAAGGTATACTTATCAGACTCTTCTAGTAGCCTATCTCTTAGAAGCATAGCCGCACCATGACCGATCAGGCAGTCCCTCTCCATCTCACCGAACCTTAAGCCTCCACCACGAGCCCTTCCCTCTGTAGGCTGCCTCGTCAGCATCTGCATCTGTCCACGAGCCCTCGCATGAATCTTGTCAGACACCATGTGATGCAGCTTCTGGTAATACACTATCCCTACGAAGACGTCAGCGACAAACTTTTCGCCTGTCGTTCCATTATAGAAGACTTCTTTACCTGTTTGACTGAATCCGAGCTTAATGAGCTCCTTCTTTAATTTTTCTGCCTTCTCGTTCTCGAAGGGTGTTCCGTCGACCCTCCGTCCTCCAGCAGCCGCAACCTTTCCCGCCATAGACTCTAGGAATTGACCGATAGTCATTCGTGAAGGTATAGCATGCGGGTTTATTATTATATCTGGAACCGTCCCCTTAACAGAGAAGGGCATGTCCTCCTGAGGAACGATCATACCGATCACTCCCTTCTGTCCATGTCTAGACGCGAACTTATCTCCAAGCTCAGGGATCCTCAAATCTCTGACTACGACTTTTATTAGTCTGTTGCCTTCGTTCGTGTCTGTTATGAATACCGCATCCACTACTCCAGATTCGGATGGACGTGTATCGATAGACGTGTCTCTCATAGAGGGGCCTTTAACTTCGAGTTCTTTGTATTCTTCAAGGAACCTCGGTGGACTAAGTCTTCCGATTAGGACGTCTCCACCTTGAACTTCCGATTCAGGTCCTACCGTTCCGTCTGGCTCGAGTAGCCTGTAATATTGTTCTCCCCGATACCCCCTAATCCCGGGCTGAGGAATCGTGAATTTATCTTTTAATCCTCCGAGATATTGCCGTCCTTCAGCTTCATAAACCCTATAGAACGTAGACCTACCTAAACCTCTTTCGATCGATGCTTTGTTGAAGATTAGTGCATCTTCCATGTTGTATCCTTCGAAGGATAACACGGCAACTATACAATTTTGCCCGGCCGGACGTTCATCGAAGCCTATAAGCCGCTGGGGTTTCGTTACTACCAGCGGTTTCTGCGGATAATGTAACACGTGAGACCTAGAGTCAACCCTAAACTTGTAGTTTATGGTGCTTATACCTAAAGCCTGTTTAGACATAGCTGCTTCATACGTGTTTCTCGGAGACTGATTATGCTCGGCGTAAGGTATTAGAGAAGCACATATACCAAGTATCGTATAAGTCGCTATCTCCAAGTGAGTGTGCTCCGGAGTCAGGTCCGAAGGCCTTAACGCGATTAAGGCATTCTCCTCTTCCTCAGCGTCTAAGTATTCGATTATGCCGTGACTTATGAGGTCTCTCCACCTCCACTCTCCGCTCTTCAGTTTCCTTAGATGCTCAGAATTCAGCTTCGGGACACCGTTTTCAACTATGATTAACGGCCTTCTCACGCGGCCTTCGTCGCAGTTTATGTATACTTCACCGCCCTCTCCATGTCCTGTCCGATAGTAGGCGATGTTCACTTCGCTAGATATCTTACCTTCCCTACGCAGTCTACGCACCTCCTGCACGAAGTTTTCAGGGTCTATATGGTAACCGATAGGTCTACCGTCGAGGAACACTTTAGCGCCTTTAAGAACTATGACTTCGCCGGCTTCATCTATCGGTATTAGACCCAACTCTCTAACGATCTTCAATACCTCTTCGACGTTTGCTCCGACCGATATGCTTGCTGAAAGCGCTAAGTTCTTAACTAAACCACAGTTTGATCCTTCAGGGGTCTCGTTCGGGCATAGCCTACCCCAATGGGTTGGGTGGAGGTCTCTAGCCTCGAAGTTAGGTTGACTTCGGCTCAGCGGAGACTGCAACCTACGCAGATGGCTTAGAGTCGAGATTATGTTTGTGCGGTCTAGGAGCTGGGTTATCCCGACTTTACCTCTACCCCAATTACCGGTGGCGAGGGCATGCTGAAGTCTCTCGGTTATTATACCCGGCCTTACCGCTGTGGATATCATGATACTATGCCTTTTAAGCCCCATCCTCTCTAGCTGATACTTCATGTCTCTACATAGGTTTCTAAAAGCTATTCTGAAGAGGTCTGCGAGTAACGGCCCAGCCAGCCTCAACCGCTTGTTTTTAAAGTGGTCTTTATCGTCCGGCTGTCTCAACCCAAGCTTTAACTCTATGATCCTGCGAGCCATCTCTCCAAGAAAGAGGGCTTTATCTCTCCTAGCGCTTTTGTCTCTACCTAGATGTGGAAGCAGATTCCTATCCAGAACGTTCTCTGCCCTAGACCGCCTGTACTCCGCCGTCTGGCCATGCGCTACCCTGTTACCGATGTATAGGATGGCTTCCTCTACGGTCATTATCTCAGCAGTCTTCTCGAACGAGCGCTCAAGCTCGTCCTGTATCTCCCTCCTTAACGAGACAGCCTCTGCTATCTCTCTATCAGACTCGAGGCCTAGAGCCCGCATCAAGATAGTGAACGGGATTTCGGAGGGCGAGCCAGGCAGAGAAACGTAGAGTACACCGTCAGATTTTAGACGCATCTCTATTCTCGCTCTAAATCCGACGGTTGTCGAGAATATCTTAGCCTGATAGACCGGGGCTGCACCGCTCGTATCAACCTCGACTATTATTCGGTTTGGAGCTAGGTCCTCCATCGCTACGATTACTCTCTCGGAGCCGTTGATTATGAAGTATCCTCCCGGGTCGTTGGGGTCTTCTCCCTGCATGATCAGTTCTTCACGCTTCAGCCTCGAGAGAGCGCAGAGCTTAGATTTCAGCATGACAGGGAAGTCTCCTATCCAGACAGTCTCGGTTTCCTGTTCTCTCCCGTCGATCACGGGCGTTATTTCCAGAGACAGAGGCACCACGTAGGATAGGTTCCTGAAACGCGCTTCTCTCGGATAGATCTCGTGGGGTGTGCCGTCCGCTTCTGTTACATAAGGCTCAGTTATCTTCCTTGAATCGGTGATCTTCAAGACCATTATCTTTCCAAACTTGATCTTGAACGGTGTTTCTGGGGTTTCTAACTCTATCTCAGAAACTTCATCCACTATTTTCTGCAGCCCTTTACTGACGAACTCGTTGTAGGAGTCTAGATGCTGCCTAACTAACCCTTCTTCCTCGAAGAAAGCTTTTTGCAGGATCATACTATCGTCTAAAGTTTTCAAGTTTAATCCGAAACCTCCCACATACAAATCTTAATCTTAGAAGATCCTCCTACACACGTGATCGGTATCTACTTTATGGCATTAACCGTAAACAATATCTCTAGTTAATAAACTTTTCTTCAGATAAAAAGGTATCTTTAATCGTTCTCTTTTACTGATAAAACAAAAATCCGACGAAAGAATGGAGACCTTAGAACTTTATAGATTCTTCTTTTATCCCATCTTTCGTTATGATTAGGAAGTCAACTCCGTCACCGCTTATGGCGTCCCTAGAGATAGCCGATTTAATGGCCCTCGTAACGAGGTCTTTAGCCTTCTCGAGACTCAAGTCGTCTCTATAGCCTTCTTCGAGCACACCGACCGCTATTTCGGCTCCCGAACCGACCGCAGCATACTTGTCCGGGATCACAGACCCTAAGATATCCAGTATATAGATCACAGGTCCTTCATCGTCTACTCCACCCACGATCGTCTGGGTTATGTACGGCAGCAACCTACGGTTGAAGAGTAGGTTAGACATTATCTTTGCGACCGCCCTGACAGAGATCGGTCTTTTCGAGTCTAAGCTGAAGAGCTTGGAGTATGCAGCAACTTCTCTCACGAGTATCTGCATGTCGGCTACTAAGCCAGCACATGCTGCACCAACGTGTGAAGTCAACTTAAAAACTTTCTTTCCTGATCTACTCATGACGAATCTACCATAAGACACCCTCTTCTCCGACGCAAGTATTACGCCTTCCGGGCAAGTCACCCCTACGGTAGTAGCACCTGGAATGTATGTAGGATAACCTTGTAAGTTCATGGTCCATACCCCACTTCGAGTTGTAAATGTTTTTTAGGTGGTTATTAAACTTTTTATTCGGTGGTTTAAATAACTTTTCTAAAAATTGGTTCGAACCTTTTTATCGACGTGTATATCAGGAAGGTCGAGGAAGTTTGGTATGGGGTGGCCCTTCACCAAGGCGAAGTTTACGCTACAACCTTCTCCTTTGAGGAGAGGGACGCCGTTCAACGAATAAAGAGGAATATACCTAAATGGTTGAAGCCGAGGATCCGGAAGTCAGGAGACTCTGAAACCCATGCCAAGTTGTTTCATGCACTCCACAGAATATTTAATGGGAGAAAACCTGAATTCCGGTTTAAACTCAACATGGACTATCTCACCAGATACCAGAGTAGAGTTCTACGCTGCCTTATGAGTGTCCCAAAAGGATATGTGACCACATATGGATCCCTAGCTAAAGTGGCTGGAGGCGGAGCTAGAGCCGTAGGCAACGTTATGGCCAGAAATCCCTTCCCGCTTGTAGTGCCATGTCACAGGGTAGTTCCCCATAACCTAACGATCGGTAATTTCGGCCATGGAAGAGAGGTTAAGAGAGAGCTTCTAGTAAGAGAGGATGAAGGTTTCACCAGACCGACTTATAGGGAGATTAACGGAAGGAGACTGGCTCTATTTCCAATTAAGCTTATAAAAGGGATTAAGTAAGTTCACTAGATCGATCGGTGCTGAGATGATGGTCGTTGACAAGAGGGCTATTCATAGGGAGGTTTCAACCCTTTCATAAGGGACATCTACATATAGTCAAAACCCTGCTCGAGAAGATAGAGGAGCTTGTCATAGTGATCGGAAGCTCACAGTATAGTCACAGGCTAGATAACCCCTTCACCACCGGTGAGAGGATAACCATGATACGTGAAGCCTTAAAGGCGGAGGGTATATCCTGCTCTAGATACTTGTTGATCCCCGTCCCAGACTTGAACGTACACATGCTCTGGGTATCACAGGTCGTGGGATATACTCCGAAGTTCGATATAGTGTTCACTAACGAACCGTTAACGAGGAGACTCTTCATCGAGGCGGGCTACAAAGTCGAGGCCATACCATATTACAAGAGGGAAATGTACTCCGCCACCGAAATTCGTAGGAGAATTCTCAACGACGAACCTTGGGAAGACTTGGTTCCGAAGGCTGTGGCCGAGAAGATCGTTCAGTTTGGCGGAGTCGAACGCATAAAACAGTTGGCAGAGTCCGATAAACCTTCAAGCTATAGGGGAGACTAAAACCTCGTCTCCAACCTTCAGATTTAAGGATTTAGCAGCGTTTCCTTGGTTTACTGAGATCTCGAGGAAACCGTCGCTTCCGATTAAGAGGAGCTTCTCACCTTTAGGCACATCCCCGTAAGTCTCACATAACTTAATCTTAAATTTCTTAGATTCGATTTGCAGGGAGAGAATCGATCCCACAGAAGCCTGGAGCTTCTCCAAGGTCTCCCCTGTAACGTTTGTTATGGCGTTTCCGAAGCCGTCTATATGGATGATCTCCCCTCTTAGTCTTCCGTATTCGTATCTCGGGAGAGAAAACTCTGGTTTAATGAAGGTATCTATCTTCGGGCCGAAGTCGCTTACCGGGACACCCTTACAGATGTAGGCTGCCGCCCTACAGAAGATATCCCTACCGTGAAAGGTCTTCGATGGCTTTTCTGCCATATACTTGGGGTTTTCGATAGCGAAAACCTCCTTAACCCCTTCCCTCATAGCCGAGAGGGCTAACAAACCGTTATCCGGTCCGATCAACACCGAACGAGCAGTTCTTATGATTATCGCCTTCCTCTCTGTCCCTACACCCGGGTCTACTACGGCGACGTGAATCGTCCCCTCTGGAAAATGAGGAGTCGAAGAGGCTAGGATGTAAGCACCCATCTTTACGTTGAATTTCTCCACTTCATGGGTGATGTCCACTATCCTCGCTTCGGGACATATGGAGAGTATCGTTCCCTTCATCTCTGCGACATATGGGTCTCTAAGCCCGAAGTCTGTTAAGAGAGTTATAATCGCTGAAGCACCCATGTCGGATGCACCGATGGTTTTTAATCTATTAAGCGGTAAAGAATGTTAATGAATGTTGCGAGCGACGGAGAGGACGTATGAGTAAATCTTGGAGCTGCAAGACGAGGCTACTTGGTTTTCTGAGCCTGATAAGACCTATCAACTGTTTAATGATGGGTTTCGCAGTCATAGTAGGCGTAATTCTCGCAGGAGGCTGTGAAGTAAGCGCCGTTAATTTAACTTTGGGTTTCTTAACGGCGTTCGCTTTTACTGGAGCGTCGATGGCTTTCAATGACTTCTGTGACAGGGAAATAGACAGAGTTAATATGCCGGATAGACCGATCCCGAAGGGCGTGATTTCTCCTAGGGAGGCTTTACTTCTCAGCGTCGTTCTCACGATAGTCGGTTTCGCCTCAGCGCTCCTTACAAACCTCAACTGTTTTCTGCTAACCTTGGTCGCCTGTGTTCTATTCGTCCTTTACTCCACTAAAGGAAAAAGAACCGGATTGATAGGTAACATGATGGTAAGCGCATGTGTTTGCATACCCTTTATTTATGGTGGTTTCATATCCTCTGGAAACTTCGAGGCTGTAACCTTGATATTTTCTGGTATGGCTTTCCTTGCAAATACTGGGAGAGAAGTGACGAAGGGAATAGCGGACATAGCTGGAGATAGGTTGCGTGGAGTAAGAACGGTAGCTGTTACTTACGGTCCTCGAAAAGCAGCGTTCGTCGCCGTGACATTTTACTTCGCTGCGGTGTCTATGAGCTTGATTCCGCAACTTAGAAACTTGCTGTCTATATGGCACCTTCCCCTACTCATCTTAGCGGATGCTGGGTTTGCCTATTCCTCACTCAGCCTTCTGTTTAATCCGTCTAAAGATAACGTTCTTAAAGTTAAGAGTCAAGTTTTAATGTGGATGCTGCTTGGTCTGATATCCTTCCTGCTGGGAGCTATTCTTCTTTAGAGACTTTTTATTCCCAAATAGATTTTGCCTAATTCCGGATGGTTTAGAAGGTCTCTAGACTTTCCTTCAAACCTGACTTTACCGCTGACCAGTAGAAACGCCCTGTCGCCTAGCTCAAGCGCTTTCTTAGCGTTCTGTTCAGCAAGAACGATGGTGATTCCGTATTTCTCTCTTAATTCGGCTATCTTGTTCAAGACTTGAACCGCCATCTTTGGAGCCAGGTTTCCGGTCGGCTCATCGAACAACATGATCTTAGGCCTCCTTATCATCGCCATGGCCATCGCAAGCATCTGCCTTTCTCCACCGCTTAAGGTTCCAGCTTTCCGCCCCAAATATTCCTTCAGTATCGGAAAATCCTCTAAAACTTCCTTAATCCTCTCTTTTAACATCTTTTCTTCTAGGATATATCCAGCCATCCAGAGGTTTTCTTTAACCTTAAGGTTCGAGAAGACGTTATCGATTTGAGGTAAGTAGGCTATCCCAAGCTTCGTTATCTTATGGGGAGGTAAACCTGTGATCGTTTCTCCATTAAATTTTATTTCCCCCGAGTATATTTGAGTTAGTCCCATCACAGTTTTCAGGAGTGTGCTTTTTCCGCTTCCGTTCGGCCCGACCAGAATACAGATCTCTTTTTCTCCCACGTTTAGGGAGACATCGAAGAGTACCTGTATGTCTCTGTAACCGGCGTTTAAGTTTTCGATTTTAAGCACGGCTCACCCGCCTAGATAACTCTCAACGACTATCGGGTTGTTGAAAACTTCCTTCGGTTCTCCCTCGCAGACTATCCTCCCTCTACACATAGCTAATACTCTGTCTACGTATGGTAAGGCCAAGTCGAGTCTATGCTCTATTATCAGGAATGTTATGCCTAGCTCCTTCTTCATCCTAACTATATGCGAAAATACCTCGTTAGCCAACTTTGGATTTAAGCCTGCAGCCGGTTCGTCCATCAAGATCATCTTTGCACCACTCATTATCGCTCTACCCGTTTCAAGCAGTTTCATCTGTCCACCGCTTAGGTGGTTTGCAGGCCTATCCCACATATGGTCTAGATTTAGTATCTGTAGTATCTTGAAGGCTTTACGAACAGCTTCCTCTTCCTCTTTTATCCAACTCTTCCTGAATAAGGCTTTAACAAAACTTTCTCCAGGATTCTCTCTATAAGCGGTGATAAGGTTCTCTAAAACTGTCAGGTTCTTAAAGGGTTGAGGGATCTGGAAGGTTCTAACTAACCCTTCATTATAAACCTTATGTGGAGGCCATCTGGTTATGTTTTTGCCTTCGAAGAATATTTCTCCTCTGTCTGGAGTATAGAAGCCTGTGATAACGTTGAGGAGGGTAGTTTTACCGCTACCGTTAGGGCCGATTAACATAGTTATTAGTCCTCTACTGACATTCATATCTATGTGATCTAATGCAACTAGGCCCTCGAAGCTCTTTCGGATTCCCTTTAACACTAACATGTCATTCATATCTTCCAAAGAAAAAGTAATAGGGATTTTATAAATCTACCGCCAAGTAACAGAGTCTGTCGCTTGGTTATAGGTTCCAGCCCACTTCCACTTGTAGGTTCCACCTTCCTTAGTGACTACCCAGAGTTCGTAGTCGGCTGCTGCTCTGTCTCCGTTTTTGTCTAGCACTATCCATCCTGAAGCACCGAAGAGGCTTCTCGTTACATCTGGCAGTATATTCTTTACGGCTTCTGAATCGTAGGAGTCTACTACCATCAACGAGTACGCTATAGCCCATACAGCGTCGTAGGCCGTGTAAGCATACGACTCGGGCTCTCTACCTAACTTATCTTTTACATAGTTTAATACTCGGAGATACTTCTCTGACTTCGTGGGGGCGAAGATCGGGTTCAAGAACTTAGTCTTCATCGAGAATTCAGCTACAGAGGGATCCTTCAGTAGCTTCGAACTCTTAGCTGTTCCGTCGCTTCCATAGAACTTAACTTTCAGTACGTTTGGATACTCTCTCAGTGAAGTAAACAGTATAGCTGCTTCTTCGAATGATATGACTAGAACGCCTACTTTATCTGCTCCATACTGAGATATGGCGCTCGAGACGGCGTCGTTGATGGCGCTCGCTTCTGCTGAGAATTCGGTTGCGTGAGGGTCGTATCGAATCTCTTTTATGATCTTCCCGCCCAGCTCCTGGAACCGTGATTTGATCGAGGCTTCAAGCCCGTCTCCCCACGAGTCTCCTCGCCACACTGCCACAATGTACCGGATGCCGTCATCATACATGACTCTAGCCATCGCTCGCCCTTGTATCAGGTCTGTCGGGCAGAACCTGAATATGTAGTCTCCTGGGATGGAGAGGGCCGGTGAAGTCGAGGATGGACTTATGATTATTATTTTGTTTGAGTCGGCGTATCCTTTGCATTGGCTTACTCCGGCGCTCGCCATAGGTCCTATCACAAACTTTATTCCTCTTGCAGCGATGCTTTGAAGTTTAGATAATGCTACGTCAGGCTTAGTCTCGGTATCCTCGACCGTCAGTTTAAGCCTCCATTTAGCTCCAGTTTTCTCAAGGAAGTGGTTTACGTCTTCAACAGCCGCTTCAACAGCCGTTCGATCGTTCCGTCCATACGTCGCTAAGTCGCCCGATAGTGGTAGGAGAGCAGCTATCTCGACGGTTCCAGATAAACCGGGTTTAGCTCCAGAGATCGTCGGAGAGATCATTGGATACGCTAGAACGCCTATAAGAGCACCTACTACTAACATTACTATGGCTATCACTACGGTTGCAAGGGTAGTAAATCTCTTTGCGCTCAAAAATTTTCACCTCAAACGTTTTTGATTTTACAGTTTTAATTAATAAACTTTTTTATGATATAAGGTGAAAATGTTAAAAACATTTATATTGCTATATAAGGTACGCTTATCATTATGGTTCCGCCGATCTACTTAGATGCCATCATATTTAGCAGTCTTCTAACTCTCTTGAGTATAGGATTAACCTTGACCTATCTAACGACTAAAGTTCCTAACTTCGCTCACGGAACTTTTGCGGCTATAGGCGCATACATGAGTTTAACGATAGTCATTCTCTTTCGATGGAATCTATACTTAAACCTCTATCTCCCATTCTTGATATGTGGTGTAGTCGCTTTAAGTCAATACTGTGTGATCTTAAGGCCTCTAATGAGAAGGAACGTGTCGATCGTAGGTCTCATGATAACTACTTTAGCGATAGACATCCTTCTGTTGGCCATCTTGAACATCTATGCGGACTACTTAACCACCGTGTTTAAGATAACCTCGAGAACCTTTAACCTAAAGAGCTTCGATGTATCGGTCTTCGGTCAGAAAGGCATACTTGTATTCGCACCCGCTTTAACTTGGATTTCAGTCGCTACACTTCACCTACTACTCACGAAAACTAAGTTCGGCATCTCTATGAGAGCGGCTATAGAAAACCCTGACTTAGCTAGCACCATGGGGATAAACGTCGACCTCGTCTATAAGGTTTCATGGTTTATCTCTGGCGGTTTAGCCGGACTCTCTGGATCGCTTCTACCTTTCTGGTTTCTTTCAAACCCAGACCTCGGAACAAAGATGATCGCAAGTATTTTCGCAGCCAGTATCGTCGGGGGACTATACAACATTTATGGAGCAGTCGTCGGCGGTTATCTGATCGGTTTCATAGAAATATTAGGCACTCACTTCTTGGCTTTAGAGTTTGGAACTTGGATAATCCCTTATAGACCGATAATGCCTGTACTAGCAGTTGCGATTACACTCCTAATAGCTCCTAGAGGTATCTTGGGGGTAAACTGGAGATACATGTTTAGGAAGATATCAGGTAAGACAGGCTAAGCCTAAGCATCGCTCTTTTTTGAAGTGTATATTCCTCTCATCTCATCGAAGCTTATGGTGGGGGTCGGTTTCTCTGGAAGTAAACCTTGAGGCCTATACATCTGGATTGTTATGAGGGCTAAACCCAAGAGCAGCAGATCAAGCCAGACTACGTCGAAAGGCAGAAACGGGGAGAGATATCCTTTATAGAAGATTATGAACTTTCTAACAGCGACGAAGATGAATGTCCCTAGAATAACTCCTACGTTGTTTCCTGCGCCTCCTAAGATCACCATGACCCAAGGCCAGAAAGTCCATGAGGCTCTATGGTATGTTAGGCTATGAACGTTACCGGTATGAAAGGCGTATAGAGCTCCCCCGATAGCGGCGATTACAGATGAGACCATTATCGTCTTAATTCTGATCTGCGTAACGTCTTTCCCTAGCGCCCTAGCTACATCCTCGTTTTCTCTTATAGCCTTGAGAGTTCTACCCAGCGGTGTTCTAACCAATCGTTCAAGATATAGAAAGACCGCTAAAGCTATCATAGATATAAAGAGGGTTGAAGTGACGTATCTCAGGTCTCCGGACCATCTGAACGGGTCAGGAACCATCACCCCTAACGTTCCCCCGACGATAGGCGTGTAGTTGTACCCGAGTATCCTAATCGCCTCGCCCATAGCTAGAAGTGTGATCGCCAAGTAGTCTTCTCTAAGCCTTATAGCAGGGTAAGACGCTATGAAGCCTAGGACAGCGCCGACTACACATGCAACAAGCAAAGTTGCAAAGAATATCCCCAGAGATAGAAGAACATTTTTCTCAAGAAAGTTGTTTATTATAGTTACTACTTCGTGGCTGTGGGTTGCGTAATCGATTTTAGGGTCGATGTGTAGCATAAGAGATAGAAGCCTGCCATGGAAGAATCCGACGGTAAATGCCCCTCCAGCAACCGAGAGAACCTTGCCAAAGTTAGGTATACCGGTGTAGCCATACTCTAGGTTTAGACTTAAGGCGATGATCATATAAACAGAAAACGTCGCTAGTAAGTCTATAACGAACAGTACAGGCGTCGGAAGCATCAATCATCATTCCTTTAGATACTTTACAACCTTAAAAGGTACTCAGCATCTATTATAAAAAAATATCTAATCTTTTCTTTAAGAAGGGGAAGAAAAATATTTATAGATGACTAAAATTTTTGATGAAGTACTGTCGGGTTAGTATTATGAGGTCGATCGAAATTGATCGAGTTGGCTATAATTGCGGGAGTCTTGGCGATCCTGTTTTCTGTTTACCTCGCCTTTTACATTAGAAGACAGTGCGCAGGTACAGAGAGAATGCTTGAGATTCATCAAGCCATCAAGGAGGGAGCTAGAGCCTACCTGAAAAGGCAGTTTAAAACCGTAGGCACGATCTCTGCCATATTGATCATCATTCTCTACTTAGCGTTCGACTCGGGTAGGTTTCCGTTCACCTCTTTAGCTTTCATCTTAGGAGTGTTATGCTCGTTTACAGCAGGCTACTTAAGCATGGAGGTAGCTACAGAAGCCAATTCCAGAACGGCCTACGCCTCCCTATCGAGTTTAGATAGAGCCCTCAAGATCGCTTTCTACGGAGGTACTGTGATGGGTCTCTGTAATGTAGGATTAAGCCTCCTCGGAGTCACAAGCTTGTTCCTCTTATTCGGAGGGAACCCTAATCTAATCGTCGGTTTCAGCTTCGGTGCTAGTTTTGCCGCTCTATTCGCCCAGCTCGGAGGGGGAATCTACACCAAGGCAGCCGACATAGGAGCGGATCTAGTCGGTAAAATTGAGGCGGGGATACCGGAAGACGATCCCAGAAATCCAGCCGTGATAGCGGACAACGTCGGAGACAACGTCGGAGACGTAGCGGGGCGTGGAGCAGACTTATTTGAGTCCATAAGCGGAGAGAACATAGCCGCCATGTTAATAGGATTCGCCTTATACAGGTATACTAACAATTTCTTATTCGTAATATTTCCATTGTTAGTCGGGGCCGTCGGAATCTTCGCAACGATCCTAGGTGTACCGACGGTTAGAGGGAGGGGAGAAAGCTTTGACCCCTTCACACCCTTAAGGAACGCTGCGATACTGACCGCTATCCTAGGCAGCGTGGGGTTCTACTTCCTAATCATGAATACTATTAAGAGCATATATCTATTCTTTGCTGGTCTAACAGGGATAGTAGCGAGCTTCTTCATAATCGTGATAACAGATTACTACACCTCCAGAAATCATAGACCTGTGTTAAGTATAGCGGAGTCCTCTAAGACAGGGGCTGCTACGAACATCTTAACAGGCTATGCTGTGGGACTTGAGTCCACAGCATTTCCCGTCTTAACAATCGCCGTAGCCCTGCTAATCTCTTACTATTTAGGAGTTAACTTCGCGGAGTCTGTAGGGATTTCGAGACATCTAGGCGGAGTTTACGGCACAGGTATAGCCACCATGGGGATGCTTTCGATCGCCGGAATAATCCTCGGGTTAGACGGCTTCGGCCCTATAGTGGATAATGCTGCAGGCATAATAGAGATGTCCGGCATAGAGGAGGAGAAGAGGAAAGGAATCGAGCGATTCGACGCTGTCGGAAACACTACCAAAGCCTTAACGAAGGGGTATGCTATGGCTGCTGCTGGCATAGCGGCCCTACTACTCTTCCAAGCCTATCTGGAGGTAGCGGGAATCTCTCAGGTCAACCTCGTCATACCTGAGATAATAGTAGGCATATTCATAGGTGCATTGATACCTTTCCTGTTCACATCCTTCGCTATAAAGGCCGTCAGTAGAGCAGCGTTCAAGATTATAGAGGAGGTTAGGAGGCAGTTTAGGGAGATAAAGGGACTGATGGAGGGAAAAGTCAAGCCGGAGTACTCTCGCTGTGTAGATATAAGCACGATAGCCGCTCAAAAGGGTATGATCGCTCCGGGCATGATAGCTTTACTTACGCCTATCCTGTTAGGCATAACTCTAGGCGTCTATGCAGTCGGGGCATTTCTGATAGGATCTATAATCGCAGGATTCATCTTAGCTATGCAGATGAACACCGGTGGAGCAGCTTGGGACAACGCTAAAAAATATATCGAAGAAGGCAACCTCGGCGGTAAGGGTTCAGAGGCGCATAAAGCCGCTGTTATCGGAGATACTATAGGAGATCCGTTTAAGGACACGGCGGGACCTTCACTAAACATACTGATAAAGCTTATGTCTACGACCTCACTGGTGTTTGTACCCTTATTCCTCCTACTGCACTCCTAACAATCTTTGACGAGGATTCTTTCCGGATTTAAGTATCGATTTATTAGTCTGAACCGTTATTAAATTATGGTGACTGCATTTGTCGAAGGAGGAGTTTAAGGAGAAGGCTCTAAGTCGGATAGACGATGATGAAGTCGTAAAACTTTTGCAAGACGCTGTGCGGATTCCAAGTCATAAAGACCTACCAGACCAAGAGAAGGAGATGGCCGAATTCTTCGCTTCGTGGTTCGATAAACGTGGTATAGAAGTCGAACTCCAGAAGGTTGAGGGGCCTAGACAGAACGTTATAGCCCGAATTAGGGGAGAAGGTGATGGAGCGACCTTAATGTATAATAGCCACCTCGACACGAAGCCGCCTTACAACATGACAATCGAGCCGTATAACCCTGTAATCAAAGACGGAAAACTATACGGTAGAGGCTCTGTGGACGCTAAAGCCCAGCTCGCAGCATTCGCCTCGGCGCTCCTAGCGGTTAAGAGAGCAGGGATCCCGCTTCGAGGAGACCTCATATTCGCTGGAGTAGTGGGCGAAGAGTGGGACTCTAAAGGCACCATACACATCGCTGAGAATGGGCCTAAGGCAGACATGGCCGTAGTTGGGGAACCAACCAAGCTCGACATTTGTATAGCCCATAAAGGAATCGTGCGGGCGACCATAACTACGATCGGGAAGGCCGCTCACTCCTCTGTACCGCATCTTGGCATAAACGCCATATCGAAGATGGGTAAAGTCATACGTGCCATAGAGGAGGAGCTGCCTAAGAAGCTTAGAGGTAAACGCCATCCCTTATTGGGAGAGAGCACATACAGCCTAGGCGTAATCAACGGTGGTGTACAACCCTCTATAGTACCGGATAGATGTAGCTTAACGGTAGACTTGAGGGTACTACCCGGGATCTGGAAGGACGACGTTAAGATGTACTTCAAGGAGATCTTAGGAAAGATAGAGAAAGAAGACCCTGAGTTTAAAGCGGAGTTGAGTATCTCTTCCAGGCAGCCCCCACTCGATACGAGCGAAGACCACCCGATAGTTCAAGCCTTAAAGAACTCGGTTAGCGAAGTTACTGGGAGGGCGCCGAAGGTCGCTGGAGCACCCTTCGACACGGACGCATCGATACTCGCTAATGCAGGTATACCTTCGGTCGTCTGTGGAGCTGGGGATGTGGGATACGCTCATGCAGCCGTCGAGCTGGTACCGATAGAGGAGGTAATCGCCGCAGCTAAAATATTCACCCTCACAGCTGTAGAGATATGCTGCTAACCTTCCCACATTTTTTAAAATTTTAAGTTCGATGCTAAGACTTTAAGGATGAACTCTACAGCCTTCCTAGAAGGCTTCGCCTTATATGCTTTCAGCGAGCTTATAAGTTCGGTTCGGTCGACCTCACCCAACTTCGTAGCCAAAAGACTTCTCATAGACCTTCTCAAGAAAAGGAAGCTACATATCGAAGTTAGGTTTGAGGGGCGTCTACGATCGCTGGCTGACTCAAAATCCAAGATGACGGGTTTATTTCTAGGGGTTACTATCACATGCTTTCTAGCGTTGCTTAGCTCTCCATGGTCTAGATTGATCGAGTCTAACTTAAAGCACTGTTCAAGGAGGTCGACTATAACTTCGACTAGGGCTCTCTTATCTTCTGTTTCCATAAGCCAATCGTAAAGGGAGAGACCGTCGACCAACTCCATAAGTATAAAGTTCTTGGTGGCTGAGAAGAGTCTTGGGCCGACGCCGACCGAGTTAGCCTTTCTAAGTAGTTCCGCCTCTCGGATAAGGTCTGTCCTGTCGGCGTCTAGCCGCCTAATCTTTAAGGCTACTCTACCTTCTGTAGTTAGGGCTGAAACCACTATACCGACGCATCCCTTTCCGAGCACTCTATACTTGGAGATGGTCGATCGGCCACGACCTTCTATTCCCTGAACCCCAAGCCTTCTAAGCTCGGCTAGCCTACTCTCGAATTCCTTCGGGTCGAATCTAGGATAACAGATCAGTTCCTTACACAAGTCTAGCGGATAGAGTTCTCTTCTGGCAGGTTTAATCAAGCCATCTAGGCCTTCCTGCGATGAACTCTGTTAGGAACCCTGCGAATCTAGGGTTAGATGAGTAGAATGCGGAGACCTCCATGTTGACTAGGATCTCCCTGGACCCTTTCATAGCTTCGGTTAGGTCCTTCGGTATACCTATACTTCTCCCTCCATCTTTCAGCTTATCCTCCAGCAGGTCTACACAGTCTGTGTACTTCCTCTCGACGTAGACTACCCACCGGTCCTCCTCAACCCTAGGCCCTGAAAGAGTGGAATCCGATTTAAGGTATTTAACCAAGAACCTTGAAGAGTCTTCCACTTCGAATACCGGTGGGCCTAAATGCCTCTTTATCGGAGGTAAACTCTTGTTTTCGACTTCGAACACTAGAACATGAGTCTTATCTTCGTCGCTCCACACATCTCTTCTGAGAACTTTAAATCCGTAACCGTCAAGCACAGAGGAGATAGCCTTCGAAGCCTTATAAAGTTGTCCCCAAAGGACATCGGGCACGAGGTTAGATTTCGTGAACTTGATGAATATGACTGCTGAGCCCCTCTTTAAGACCTTAGATTTAAGCCTCTGTAGGCTATATGAGGCCACCTTTTTAGGATAGAAGAACTCTCTCTTAGGGTTTTGCAGGAAGGCTCTGGCAGCTACCATGAACATGCTCTTCTTCTCAGACCTCACACTTGACGCTACGTTTCTAAGCCTATCCACCGGGTCGACTACTATAAGTGGTTCTCTAAAGAATTTCATAGCTTCCTTAACGTCTTCGTAGTGTTTTTCTAAGTCTATGAATTCTGTTCTCTTCCAGTTCGATGCTGCCGACAGGGTGTCTATGAACGATCCGTAATAGATGGTGAGTAGCTCGCATAGATAACCGCTAAAACCGCCTACCTTGATCTCGGCTCCATAGACGCCTATACCTCTCATAAATCTCTTCAGCAGCCTCACGTCTCTTCTTAGCTTTTCGTCTAGACGGCTTATGACGTACTTCGTGTGGTAGGGGGTTCTATCCGTGGCGCTTATCCACTCGCCTTTCTTAACCCTGTAACAGGGAACTACGTTAAGGCGTAAGTCGTCTGCGTATAACTCGAGGTATGGATGTTCAGCATACCTCTCTAAGCTTTTGAACTCTCTAAGAGTATTCTTCACTATAGGAAGCAAGGTTTCCCCGAGAGCCTCTCTTGGATAAGAGGGAGGTAACTGTATGAAGAGGTCTATTTCAGGCTCGTTCCTCAGCCATGTACCTTTAGCCAGAGAGCCCTCAAGAGAGACTAGAGCGTCTATTCCTTCATGCTCTAGAGCATGGTCTATCCTTTCTCTAATTTCCTCGGCGAACCTTAAGATCCGCTTTTCCTCCTCCTTAGACGGGGTTTCCGTGAGGGCTATCCCCTCGCATAATGCTTGCAGATCCATATCGAATCTCCATAGCTTTAGAATCTACCGGGAGGCCTATAAGCGTTCTTTAAGCGATTATCATTTTATTTTGCCTTTACCTCATGGATCGTAGAATATATTGGACCCCTCGGGGTTAAGACGCTTTTCTTTAACCTTAAGGTCTCGGCTCGGAACTCACCGAACTCGAAGTCTCTCAGCTCTAAAACCTTAGGGGCCACGGCGCCTCTGTTAAACCCTCTCCTAACCCTAGCCAAGGTGATATGAGGGGAGAAGCCTTTAGGTTCAGGTTTAAATCCTATCTCTATTAACCCGGACTCTATTTGACGAAATATGTCTTTCAGCTCATCGACGCCCTCGGTTATTCCAGCCCATACCACCGACGGCCTCCTCAAGTTCGGGAAGGCGCCTACTCCCAAAATTTTGACGGTGAAGGGTGTGAAGCGCACCTTATCCATCACATCGACCACTGAATCCACCGTCGTGGAGGGTATCTCCCCCAGAAAACGTAAGGTAATGTGAATGTTCTCTCTCTTAACGATCTTTAACCCACGGCAACCGGCTAGAAGAATCCTCTGCGCCTCCACCATCCTATCCAAGATCGTTTCGTCTTCGACGTCGAAGGATATAAAGCAACGGATTCTATCCAATCTCCCACCTCAAACCACAGTAAGAAATAATTTATCTAAAAAAGATTTAGATGTGTGATGCCCCATGGCTTCAACAATCGATGTCGAAAAGAGCTTGAACGTTAAGAAGGTTTTAGGGATAGTAGGCATGCCAGGCTCCGGTAAAGCGATCGCGAGAAGCGTAGCTAGAGAGTTAGGTTACGGAACAATCGTTATGGGAGACGTCGTAAGAGAGGAGGTGAGAAATAGAGGCCTTGAGTTAACCCCCGAGAACATCGGCATAGTCATGATAGATATCAGGAGGAAGTTCGGGCCGAACGTGGTCGCAGAGAGGTCGGTCGATAAGATCAAGCAGCTTAAACATGATGT
>CAZVJZ010000004.1:0-5495 GCA_964627655.1 uncultured Candidatus Bathyarchaeia archaeon | reverse complement strand
TGATGTAGTAGTGATAGATGGGATAAGGAGCCTAGAGGAAGTCGAGTTCTTTAGGAAGATCTTTCCAAACCTAAAACTCATAGCCATCCACTCATCGCCTAAAACAAGGTTTAAGAGGCTTAGGATGCGGGGCAGAGAAGACGACCCTAAAAGCTGGGACGAATTCTGTGAGAGGGATAAGAGGGAACTGAAGGTCGGTATAGGAGACGCTATCGCGACCTCGGACTTCATGGTCGTGAACGAAGGAACAAGAGAGAGTTTAAGAGAGAGGTTGATTGAGGTGTTCAAGGAGGCCGTGAAAGATGGATAAGGTGGTAGTTTACGTCGAGTCTAAGATTCACCCTACAGAGAGTGTCGAGAAGATCTTATCTGCGATAAACAACGTTTTTCCGACCATACAGCCTCAAGTAGACTTAGAGAAGGGGGAGATTAAAGGCTCAGCGGAGGGAATGGACGCTCTAACCAAACTCTATAATCTTCTGAGGAGGGAACAGATACGTGACGCAGCCAGAAGCGTACTTCGAAAAGGCATGGAAGGAAAGACCATAACGTTCCATATAAACAAACAGGCGGCTTTCGTGAAGCGCCTATCCTTCTCTGAGCCCTCTGGAGAGGAGCCTCTCGGCCCGATCAAAGTCACCATAGAATGCGACTCTCCAGAGAAGATCATCGAATGGCTAACCTCCACCTAAACAGCTACTCAGTCTTCCGGAAGAGGGACTTCGACCCTCATCAAGTCGAACGCTATATCCGTCTCTGGGAAAACCTTCCGAGCCTGCAGGAGGAGAGGTGTAACGTCTCTATATCTGGCGCTTATATGCGTTAAGATCAACCTTCTTACACCCGCTTTCAACGCTACCTCAGCTGCTCCAGAAGGAGTAGAGTGACCCTCAACCTCAGCACGGTCTCTAAGCTCGTCTCCTAACGTAGCCTCATGAATCAAGAGGTCTGCGTTTTTAGCCAAGTGCACCACGTTTTCTGTCGGCCTCGTATCACCGCTGTAAACGACCTTCCTCCCCCTCCTCTTCGGCCCCGTAACCATGGCCGGAGTCACCGTTCTTCCGCCTGGAAGGCAAATGGTTTCGCCTCGCTGTAGGCGAGACCATAAAGGTCCTTCAGGAACCCCTAGCTCTCTGGCTTTCTCAGGATAAAATCTTCCGGGTCTCGGCTTCTCGATCAACGCGTAAGCGTAGCCGGGGACGCCATGGTCGTTGTTACATGCACGTATCTCGTACTCTCTATTCTCATATACGACGCCTGAACCCTTAATCTCAAAGACTTCGACCTCAAACCCTGAATTGAGGTTAGCGGTTTCGTGGACGGCTCTGATGAAGCCTCCTATTCCCGGAGGCCCGAATATCCTCAGTCCTCTCTCTCTACCCATCATCGACATAGTCTGGATCAGGCCAGGGATACCGAAAACGTGGTCTCCATGCATATGTGTTATGAAGATCGCCGTGCTTTTCACGGGGCTCAACCCGGCCTTGATCATCTGCCTTTGAGTTCCCTCGCCACAGTCGAAGAGTAGTATTTCACCTTTACGTTTAACCGCTATGCTGGGAAGAGACCTCTCCGCAGTCGGGATGCTTCCGGAGGTACCTAGAAACCAGACTTGAAGGTCGGTCATCTAAGCAGCCTCGAGGACCGCTATCTCTCTGGTTAGGCTTTTATGTACATACAGGGTATGAGATTCTAAGAGTCGAAAGCCTAAAGCACGCCCTAACCGAGATACCTCAACTTTTACGGGCGAAGCTATACAGATCTTTCCTCCCCGAGGGAGAACCTTCAACGCTTCACAGAGGAAGACCTCAACTATCTCCTTGGTGGTAGAGCCTAAGGTACTGGAAGACCTACCGTAGGGTGGATCCGTTACTATACAGTCGGCTTTCGATATCGGTAGTCGCCGGGAATCTGAAACTATCAGCCCTTCACAGTCTAACCCGTAAAATTTCAGGTTTTCACGTGTCCCCTTAACCATCTTTTTGGATACGTCTAGGCCGAGAACCCGGCATCCTATCAGTCCAGCTTCGATTAAGATGCTGCCTGTTCCACAAAACGGGTCGGCCAGTAAGTCGCCCTTTCCAGGCCTTGCCAAGTTAACCATGCATCGAGCTAACTTCGCCGGCAGACCTGTAGGATGGAAGAAAGGCTTTTTCATGGGATTCCTTGAAGCGAATTCTCCTCCAAGAATCTCTGCCAGGCTAACGCCGAAGACGAACCTGTTCTCCGTTATGACGCCGAAGAAGGTTTTGTCAGGATTCCTTAAGTCGACTTTAACTTTTCTCCTCTTAACGATAGCAGCGCCTAGATCTCTCTCGAGGCGCAATCTATCTAAGGTTGGAGCAGACTTCCTAACCCTTCGTACCCGGACGGCTATGTTTTCATCGTCTGAGAGGTACTCCTCGAACGGCGTTTCAGATGCTTTACTCAAGATCTCCGTGTATTCTGCCTCACAGGAGAATAGCTCCAAACAGCAACGCCTCACCATTGCGGCTCTTCTCCTGATGGAAACTACGCAGTCGACGTCGGCCTCTATCCTAACTACTTGATCCAGCTTTTCGACTAGCTTAAACTTCTTTTTCTCAGCTTCCAAGATGGAAAGGAGTTCTGAAGTAGGTAACGTTGGATGTTCACCAGATAACAAAAAGAACAGCTTGCTCAAAGTCTACTTTCCTTTGTTTGAAAGAGCTTTAACTATCAATGGTGCTACAGATACGGAGCTAAACTTCCCCGGAATGGTATCCGTCCCTATTATCTTTTCGGCGCCGCTCTCTAGGATCCTCCTCTCCGAGTCGCCCAACATCAAAGGGTGGACACAGGCCACATAAACCTTACGTGCCCCAAGCCTCTTAACTATCCTAACGGCCGAGACCATAGTCCCCCCAGTACTTATTATGTCGTCGAAGACTACGACGTCTTTACCGGCCACTTCGAGATTCTTCTCGACCATCTCTATCTCCCCGGTTATTCTATCCCTATGCTTCTCTAGCCATCCATATCCGCCGTTAAGGACTAGGGCAGCTTCTTTAACCAGCTTTCTGGCCCCCTTATCAGGCGCGATTGAAACCGCCCCGGCCAGACCAGACTTCTTCAGATCCTCCGCGAGCAGGGATATGGCGGATAGGTTGAATGCAGGTATCTGGAAGCGCCCCATTATATCTTCGGAATGCACGTTCACCGTATAGAATTCTGTCGCGCCTGAAGCCTCGATGAGCCGTATTATGGTGTTTATGCTCACGGCCTCTCCTTCAAGAAAGCTCTTATCCTGTCTAGAGTAAGCGAGATACGGCGCGAATACCTTGATAGTCTTTGCTCCGAGACTCCTAGCCGCATCGATGGTCAGCAGGAGTCTTATGAGGTTGGAGTCTTGAGGAGGCGCGGTAGTCTGAACTATAAGGAGGTCCTCCCCCTCGACTTTACGTCTAAATCTTAGGTAGGATTCACCGTCAGGGAAAACCTTGAAGTCTAGCTGGACAACCTCACAGTCGAGTAGCTCTGCTATCCTTAATCCTAATTCTTTAGACGCTGGACCTGGAACCACGAGCAATCTAACCACCACGCCGCTTAAGGATTGGAGCTTACGAGTTCTCTGAGAAGTTCCTTCGCTCGGTCAAGCCTTATCTTACGCTCCTCGACCATCCTCTGAACCAGCAAGTCTATAAGCTCGCCCTTAGCTCCGGCTTGGATAGCTATGTTTCTTGCGTGAAGCTTCATGTGACCTCTCTGTATTCCCTCATCGGCTAAGGCACGTAGCGCCGCTAAGTTCTGGGCTAAGCCTACGGCTGCCATCACCTTCCCCAACTCATTGGCGGACTTCACCCCTAAGATCTTAAGGCAGATCTTAGCTATCGGGTGAACCCTAGTCGCTCCACCAACCGTTCCCACGGCCATGGGAAGCTCGATAGACCCTACGAGGTCCCCGTCTTCGTTCTTCTCCCACACTGACAACGGGAGATATTTTCCCGAGATTGCTGCATAGGCATGTGCTCCGGCCTCTAGGGCTCTATGGTCGTTGCAGGTCGCTATAGCGACCGCTATCACGCCGTTCATTATACCTTTATTGTGGGTCGCTGCTCGATATGGGTCTGCGGAAGCGAAGTTGTATGCCTCGACTATTCCGTCGACCACTTCCTCCCCGCCGACAGCCTCCTTATCGATCTTAGTCCAAGCCCTAGCCAGCCTCTTAGTCGCTAGGTTCGAGATTATTCTCAGATAGACCCTGCCTCCTGTAATCCGCTCTATTATAGGGGCTACAGCCTCAGCCATAGTATTCACGGCGTTTGCTCCCATAGCGTCTTTACAGTCCACGAGGAGATGGGTGATCAGCATAGGTCCGCTTCGAGACTCTATGACCCTAGCCTCCAAGTCTATTGCGCCTCCTCCTAAACTGACTAGAAGCGGGTCCTGTTCGTTAGCCTTCTCGAGTATCTCATCTTTAGCCGATAGCACCTCCATCTTTGCTCTATATGGATCCTTGATACCTACACATTGTATCTGACCGATCATAACAGACCGTGTGCAGTCGGCTTGGAATCCTCCACTCCTCCTAGCGATTCTGGCGGCGTTGCTCGCGGCGGCTACGACTGAAGGCTCCTCTATAGCCATCGGGATCATATAGTCTTTTCCGTTTATCAGGAAGTTCACGGCGATCCCTATAGGGATAGGTATGGCTCCTATCACGTTCTCGATCATCCGGTCGGCCAGCTCGATCGGAAGCGAGCCAGTATTTATTAAGGCGTCAACCTCCTCCGCAGTCAGCGATGCGAACTCTTTAACTATCTCGAGCCTCTCCCTTGGTTTGAGCTTGTAAAAGCCGGGTATCCTAGAAGTTTTTGGCAACCATTCTTCACCCCACTAAGAATTTAAATGTCTATACGGACATAATAATTTTAGTCGACTAACCGGAAAGAGTTCTAAGGTTTTAGTAAAATCTTTTATTTTTAGACCTATCTAGAGAGATGAGGCATCGTTCATGCGGACGAGAGGGGGATAAGCGTTGAAGATAGACCCGAGAGTGCTTAGGATAGTTGAAGAAGACAAAAAGTATATCTCTGGAAGTCTCGTTCGCTTCGTCCCTATGGTCGTTAAGAAGGGAAGAAGAGATATAATCGAGGACCTCTCCGGACGGAAGTATATAGATTTCCTATGCGGAGCCGCTGTGACTAACGTGGGACACAACCATCCAAAGGTAGTAGAGGCCGCTAAGAAAGCTATGGAAAACCTAATTCATACAGGCATGCTTTACCTGTATAACGAGCCGGCGGTAAAGCTCGCGAAGATTCTTAACGGGATAACTCCAGGAAGATTCCATAAGAAAGTTTTCTTCGGGTTATCGGGCTCAGACGCTATAGAATGTTCGCTGAAGATGGTTAGGTGGCATACGAGAAGGCCTAGAGCGATATCGTTCATAGGCTCCTATCATGGAGTGACGCTAGGAGCTCTCAGCCTCTCAGGCTTCGTTCCCAGCATGGTGAGAGGGTTCATGCCTCTTGTTC
>CAZVJZ010000003.1:14175-32011 GCA_964627655.1 uncultured Candidatus Bathyarchaeia archaeon | reverse complement strand
GTCGGTACAGCCTCCCCCGTAGTCTATGTGAACGCTAAACCTGTATTCGTCGATATAGACCCTGAAACATATTGCATAGATCCGGAGGCCGTCGAGAAAGCCGTAACTGAAAGGACGAAGGCTATAATCCCGGTTCACGTGGCGGGTCAGCCGGCCGACATGGAGCGATTAACCGAGATAGCTGAAGCCTACAACCTGACTTTAATCGAGGACGCCGCGCAGGCTCACTGCTCTGAGTGGGATGGGAGAAGGGTTGGAGCCATAGGTGACATGGGGATCTTCAGTTTTCAGTCGAGCAAAAACCTGAACTGCGGTGAGGGTGGAGCCATAGTCACGAACGACGATGAACTCTACCGTCTATGCTGGTCTATTCATAACTGTGGTAGAGAGCTAGGTGGGGAGTGGTATAGCCATGTACGTTTAGGCGGAAACTGTAGGATGACCGAGTTTCAGGCCGCCATACTTCTGGCTCAGCTAGAGAGGCTTGAGGAGCAGAGTAGACGAAGGGAAGAGAACGCACTCTACCTCACGGAGAGGCTGAGTGAAGTTTCAGGGATTAAGCCGCTTAAGAGAATGTCTAAAGTAACCAAGCACTCATACCACCTCTACATATTCCGGTATTCCGAAGGCGAGTTCGGAGGTCTCCCAAGAGAACTTTTCATAGAGGCTTTAAGGGCTGAGGGCATCCCCTGCAGCCCAGGCTACACACCGCTACACAAGATGGCCTTCCTTAACGGTAAAGTGTTCGGCCGACTAGAAAATACAGAGAGGGCGTGCTACAGGGAAGCCGTCTGGCTTAAGCAGAACATCCTCTTAGGAACGAGGGAGGACATGGATGATATAGTCGAAGCGATCGAGAAGATAAAGAAGAACGTGTCTCAACTACTCTAAATAGCCCTTCACATGTCTAAGAAACTTTAAATCGTTTGCTTAAGCTATAATCGGAAGTCGATGAGAGTTGCAGGGTAGAGAACGCTTCCTTAGGGCTATACATTTCGAGGAGCCTGACAGGGTGCCTCATGCGTTGCAGTTTTGGCCGAACACGATAGAGAGATGGTATGGTGAAGGTAAACTTAAGGTGGATTTCAGGCGTAAAGTCGAGTTTAACCCCCTAGAACCGGCTCGCGAATACTTGGATTACAGGCGGATCTGCGATTACTTCGAGCTGGACATGATTCCCCCATGGAATACGGGGAGCTACTTTTACCAAACAGACTTCAGTCCCATGTTTCCGGTAGAAGTTTTGGAGGATGGTGGAGACTGGCTGATAATATCGGACTCGTGGGGCGTCGTCCAGAAGGTTCGTAAAGACTGGGCTTCGGTCCCACAGTATCTGGACTTTAAAGTCAAGACGAGAGAAGACTTTGAGGTCGTCAAGGAGAGGTTCGACCCAGAAGACCCCAGGAGGTACGCGGAGAACTTGGAGGAAAGGATTAAGCGGGCGGTCGAGGAGGGTAGATTCCCGATAGGCTGGGGTTTTCCAGGATTCTTCGGTTTCGGTAGGCTGATGATGGGGTTAAAGAGGCTTCTCATGGCGTTCATCAAAGATAAACCTCTTATACGGAGAATGTTCGACTTCTGGTCGGACTTCATCATCGAGATGGCTAAAAAGGCTGTAGAGCTGCAGGTCGACTATCTAGGCATCTGGGAGGACATGGCCTATAGGAACGGACCGATGATATCGCCTAAAACGTTTAAGGAGCTAATGGTTCCATACTACCGGAAGGTGACAAGCTTCTTCAGAAGGAAGGGTGTAGACGTAGCTATCGTGGATTCAGACGGAGACATAACGCCTCTTATACCCCTCTGGCTGGAGGGAGGAGTCAACGGCTTCTTACCTCTAGAGGTTAAAGCCGGAGTAGACGCCGTCTCACTTCGGGAGAAATACGGAGACAAGATAGTGCTCTTCGGAAATATAAGCTTAAACGCCCTTAGAGCGGGGCCTAAAGCGATAGACCAGGAGCTCTCGCGTAAATTCAAACATCTATTGCCTGGAGGCGGATACATAGCCTCGACGGACCATCATATCCCGCCAGACGTTTCCTACGAGAACTTTATGCATTATCTTAAACGTGTAAGAGAATGGGGGAGATATTAAGCCTGTCTATAGAAGAAGCTCTCTCAACCACGAATTTTTATAAAACTTTTTATCTTCAGAGTCTTAAAGGATAGGAGATGTGTGATGGACCTACTGGGCTTCTTCACGATGGTCGTAGTTATATCTGCGTCTGGGGCCCTCGCACCGGGTCCTATGTTCTTTGCGAACCTCTCCCGAGGGATAGACGAGGGGTCTAAGGGTGGCTTCTTCTTCTCTGTTGGGCATACGTTGGTCGAGTTACCGTTGGTCTTGGTCTTGGCTAAAGGGTTGCTTTCCACCTCTGCTAGACCTTTAATCAGTGTCGTAGCTGGTCTACTTGGCGGTGTAACCTTGATAATCTTCGGTCTACTTCAGATTAGAGGAGTATGGATGGGCGTCGAGAACTTTAACCCCTCAAGTAGAGGTCTAGGTAGAAGCTCGCTTATCCTTGGAATGGCGTTAAGCGGTTTAAACCCGTTCTTCATATTCTGGTGGCTGACCGTCGGTATGAAGTTAATCTATGAGGCCCTAGCTCTAGCCTCGATGCTTGGAGTACTCTTCATGTTTACGTGTCATATATGGATCGACTATGCATGGCTGATTTTAACCGCTCATCTAGCGAAAAAAGGGAGAAAAATCCTTAAAAGTAAGGCGTATAAGGTTTTGGCCTTAACCTTCGGTCTACTTCTTCTCTACTATGGAACGACTTTTCTTATCGAGGGAGTGAACGGCTTATCTTCCGTCGTCTACGCTGGAGAGGGTTAGGCTAATCCTCTGCGTAGGAGGCTATGAAGTAGGCGTAAAACCTTATAGAGTTGACGAAGTCTTCGATCCTAACGTTCTCGTTCGGCGAGTGTATATTGGATTCCGGGTATCCTACTCCTCCTCCAGAGACGACGGGGACGTTCATCCAGTTCCTGATTAAGTATATGGGTGTCGTTCCCGCCGTGGTGGGAATCAAGACAGGCTTAGCTCTATAAATCTCCTTTAGCTTACTCACTACGAGCTTAACGAAGGGGTCGCTCGGCGGTGTCTTAGCGGCTTCGTAGCCCCCTAGCTTCTCTACTTTGACGTCGCCGAATCCTTTAGCCTTAAGGTAGTTAACCAAACTTTCGTATAGTTTATCCGGCTTCTGTGATTCTACGAGTCGGAAATCAAGTTTGACTTTAGCTGTCGATGGAAGCACGGTCTTCATCCCCGGACCTTTATAGCCTGAATCGAAGCCGCAGATGTTGCATGTTGTTCCATAGTAAAGCTTCTTTCTGCTCTCTACCCCAGAGACTCCTCCTAAGTATTCCTTGATTCCGAAGCGTCTCTTCTCGTCTTCTTCGTCGAACGGTAGCTCCTCCAGCAACTTAACCTCCTCTCCTGAAGGCTTCTTCACGTCGTCGTACCAGCCTGGAATCCTTATCTTCTCGTCCTCGCCTTTTATCGAGGCTAAAGCCCATACGAGCCTCCAAGCAGGGTTGGGTAGAAGAGGAGCCCAAGACGAGTGGGCGTCCCGGCTTGGACCCATAGCCGTGAGTTCTACGGTTAAGATGCCTTTAGCCCCCAAGGTCAGTATGGGTCTATCCTTCTCGTCTACCCCGTCCCCTTCCCAGAAGTAGCCTTCAGCCCTCAACAGGTCTATGTTTTCTTTAACGTATCGAGGTAGATGTATGCTTCCTATCTCCTCCTCCCCCTCTATCAGGAAGCGTAAGTTCACGGGAACCTTACCTAAAACCTCTGAGACGGCCTCGACGGCTTTAAGTCTAGCCACTATGTTCCCCTTATTATCAGACACTCCCCTGCCATAGATTTTTCCGTCTCTAACCTCAGGTTTAAACGGTGGCGAGACCCAGAGGTCTAGCGGGTCGACTGGCTGAACGTCGTAGTGGTTGTAGAAGCCTATCGTGTGCTTCGCGCCTCTAGAGTTAACTTCTCCTATAACGACTGGGTTTGCGTCCTCTATTCGCTTAATCTGCGTCTCTACACCGACGTCAGACATCATATCGGCCAGAGTCTCGACACACTCTTCTATACCTAGGTTCTGCGCTGAGACGCTGGGCTTCTCACAGAGTCTGACTAAATCCCTGATGAACCTCTCCTTGTTCGATTCTATAAAACGCGTCAGTTCCTCCATCATCTATTATTCCCCCTAGACTAAGAGATTTACAGTCGAGATATGTTTGATCTTAAAGATTAGGTTATCCTCCTTATATAGTCGCGTCCTCTCCCCTCTAAGGTTCCGACTAGGAGTCTGTGATAAGTTTCCCCTGTGAGTCTATCCTCGACCACCTCGATTTTACCTCTAGCTTCGATAGTCTCCTCTTCATGAGCTATATCGGCGTAGATCCCCTCGTAGGAGGATACCTCCCTTAAATCCATGTCTCTAGGCCCCTCCAGCACCCTCACCTCCTCGACGAGATACTTGGCCGGTGTATAGAAGGATTCACGTCCATCGCTCACTACGGCTTGGATCCTTCCGTAACCTACCGAATGATAGACTCTATCTCCATATCTTTCCGCCTCTTCCTCAGTCCTGACAGGGTTTACTGAGAAACGTGTACCCTTGAATAACCCTATCCTCCACGTCCTCTCGAGCATCTTCTCCGCGTCTCTGAAAGATATCGGGCATTCACGAACCCTCCTTTCACACCACCTGTGTCCTTCACTTCCATTCAGCCTGCTGACCGGGACCTCCTCGTCGTTAAAGGCTTGCAAAACACCTTCTTTTACTTTCCTGCAATTCTTCCATCCATAGACCGTGAGGTCTATGTCCGAGAGCTCAGGCTTCCATAAGCCTAGAAGTATCGAACCTGTTACACCGAAGTTTTTCGTCGAGACCCCGCTAAGCTGAGACAGAAGTTCGACTAGCTCTATCAGCTTCTCTATCAATCTATCCTCAGGCGGCTTCTCCATCAACTCTGAAAGACGGGTCTCAGGCGTGTAGTGCCTTCTGATAGATTTTACGGGTACACCGCTCATCTCTATATGGTATACGTGGGAGTAAAAGAGATAGCCGGGATATCTACTCCTCAAAAGCCTTAAAGTGTCCATGAGGTCAGGCATGGTATATCTGCGGATAACCCTGCGGAACTTTAAATTAGAAGATTCCCATCCACCATCCTTGCTTGGCATATACTTCAGGTAGGAGATGACCATGTCGGCCGGATGCGTCGACCCGACTACACAGAACATCAGTCTCTCCCTAGTTTCCAAATAATCTTTATCTCTAAACCCTCTACCCAACTTCTCCTCTCCAGCAGAAGAAGGAGCTTGAGATACCTATATATTTATGATGCTTAAGAGTAGGGTGTGACTGCCAGAGAGGGGGTAGCGAGACACGATGAGGCGTCTTAGAGACAGAGATGCCATAATAACCGTTGAGGGGATAATCTTTAGGGTCTACGGATACGACCATCCCCCCGAAGCCTACATATGTGATGTGGAATACGCTCCTTCGTCTATCTACAAGTCTACAGACCCTAGAGCCCCAAGGGAGGGAAGAGGGGAGAAATACTATAAGTTTTATGCTGACGAGGGGTTAAAATTCGTTAGGAAGAACTACCCAAAATACTTGGTGTATTACGGTCTTTTAGGGGCTGACTTGGTAGGTGTGAGGGAAGAGGATATAGGTAGGGTGTTGAAGCCTGAGTTAAAGTTCAGAGAATTGATGAGCGAGGGCTCGAAGGACGCTCTGATAGATGCCCTTAACTCGGTCTTCAAAGAGATCTCTGACGGGACGAGCCTATCGATAAACGACTTCGGGGTCTTCGGTTCACTGTTACATGACTTCTACCACCCCAACTACTCAGACTTAGACCTGATAATCTATGGAAGGAAGGAGCTGAGGGAGCTCAGAGAGTTTCTTAAAGACACCTATGGAAGCGGAGGGATACTCGAAAACGAGTTCAGCGGCCCGAATGCTGTATCTGGGAAAACTTGGAGGTTCAGGAACTACGGTCTAGAGGAGTACGTGAGGCATCAGAGAAGAAAATTGATATATGCCGTATACGTAGGTGGAGAGGTGCGTAAGAGGATAAAGGTGGAGTTCGAGCCCGTTAAGAGATGGGAGGAGGTCGAAGGCTGTTATAGGCCTGGATCTAGGGTTCGTAGGGTGGGGTGGATAAAGGCTTTAGCGAGGATAATCGACGATTCGAACTCCCCGTTTATCCCATCGATCTATGGGATAGAGGTGGAGAAGGTCCTCGAGGGAGAGAAGTTCGACGATATAGTTAGGATAATATCGTACGTGGAGGAATTCAGGATGCAAGCCTTCAAGGACGAGCTTGTCTACGTCGAAGGAAACCTGGAGGAGGTTTTAAGCCCTAATGGAAGCTTCCACCAGATAACCCTCACATACTGCGATAGATACTACGATCAGGTCTTAAAGGTCGTCTAATCTTTATCTATTACTATCATGTAGTCTTCAGGAGACCCGCCTAACAGCACCCTGTAGTGCCGCTCTAACTCGTCCGCCGCCTCCACCCTCTCGAGTTTCCCCTGAGCAACTATCGTTTCGCCTTCCCTAGCTTGGTCGCAGAATCTTCCTCGGAAGGATGCTACCTCGGTTATAGGTTCAACCTTTCTACCTTTGAGGACTTTTACTTCTCCGATCCTGTATCGGCATGGGGTGAATATCGAGTCTGAGCTATCGACCACCCTAGCCTTAACTAAAACCCTCCCACAGTTCCTGTATAAGACGGAGCCATAACCCTCATTCTCCTCGTCGAAGTCCTTCACAAACCTTATGAAGAAGTCTCTGCCTAGGTATAGGCCTTGTGTGACCTTACGTGTCTCAACCTTCTCGAAGTCTTCATAGCGCATATAGGTGTCGGGGTACCTGAATCTGTAGAGCCTCTTAAGGTCCTCGTCTCCGTAAGGCTTAATCGACTCCCCTCTATCTAGGAGTTCTCTCATCGCTTTATAGACCGAGAAACAGTTCTTCGACCCATAGACCACTATGTCTATGTCTGAGGATTCTTTATTGAGACCTATCATTACAGATCCAGATACGCCTATGCTCTCCCACGGTACTCCAGAGTGCCTCTTAATGATCTCGGCGAAGCTCAGAGCCTTTGAAGTTAGCTCGTCTAGGCTCTCCCTAGTTAAGCGGGCTTCCCTCAAAAACTTAACCGGGTCGTGGATCGACTTAACTTCTCTGCGAGGTACCTCGCAGAGAACCTCGTCGAACACAGGGTCGTAGATCAGATACTTCGGGTACTTCTCCTTTAGAAGCTTGTACCTGTCTTTTAGGCTGTAGACTTTACGGTACGACCTATCAGACTTGACTCTGTCTCCGTCGATGCTGGGGAAGAAGCGGATGAAAGCCACTATGCGGTCTGGGGGATGGACTAAACCTTTGACGTCGAAGAATATGCCATCTATGGTCTCTAGGACTTCACCTTCCCGTGCATCCTTCCTTCTCTTCATGTCTTCTGTCTTCCTCGACCCTCCATCTCCCTTGGGAAGAGCCTTGCGAGACGTAGGGAGAGTACTAGAGAGGATCCTATCACGGTCGCTATCAAGGTTAGAACCGTCCTCTCCACGACTGAGATCGGTAACACAGACATGAAGATTATAGCCGTTAAGTTCGGGAACATAGACAGGTAGATGAGGTTTCCTAGCATGTGGTCTGAGACTATTCCACAGTAAGAGGCCATACAGATCGAGAGTAAAGCCTTCTTTCCGCCCTCCATGAAGTTTCTGCTTATCCATCCCCTAAAGATCAGGGGGATCAGGAATCCTGCCGTCTGAAGCACAGGATAATAGGGTGCCTCTCTACCGACAGGCGTGGAGTACCAGCCTAGAATAAGGAGGAACGAGACTAAAGAGCCCACGATCCACCCCTTCAATTTAACGCTGCTTACATGAACCTCCTTCTGAGTTAAGACTCCAGCCACATAGGCTGAGACAGCCGTGCAGAATGAAGTTAATATACTCAAAAAATTCGTTCCCGCCGCCGCTAACCCACCTATGAGGGCGGCTAAACAGCCTAGGTTAGGGCCTAACACTATACCCCAGATAGGGGCCAACGCTGCGTCGAACTTTATGCTGCTGCCTTGAACTCCTATGACAGGTATTCCCGGGATAAACTCGGCGACTACGGCGGATAGTGCCGCGAAGACGCTTGTGAAAGCCAGCTTCCGGGTGGTGAGTTTAAATCTACTCATCCTTATTCCCTGTATTTATGTACATTAGAGTGTAATATTTTACATTCCTACTATAAAAGCGCTTTGGTGAGAGCGAAGTAAAGGGCTATGATAAATCATGGTGAACCCGGTGATTCTTCTATGGGTTTATATCGGTCTTAACGATTAACTACGTAGTAAATGAACCTGCAAGGAGGCCGCCCGTTGAAGGCGATAGTTATGAAGCCGATCGGGGTTGTGCATACGAACGTGAGCGAGGAAGCTATCAAAACCTCTCTGCATGGTGTGAAGGGTTCGATAGAGGTCTTCGAGGAGTTCAGCGAGGGTTTAGAAGGTTTAGATGGTTTCTCTCATCTATTCGTCATAAGCTTCCTCGACCGGGTAACCGAAGAGCAACGTAAAGTTTTAAAGGTGAAGTTTAGAAGGCTTGTAAGGTTAGGCTTCTCTCTTGCGGAGCTGCCTGAAGTCGGAGTATTCTGCAGCGATTCCCCGCATAGACCTAACCCCATAGCCTTAACCATAGTGAGGCTGATCGAGCGGAAAGGCCGATTCCTCCAAGTAGACCATTTAGACCTGTACGACGGTACTCCCGTACTGGACTTGAAGCCCTACACGCCAGACAGAAAGGTGGACGGTCTAGGGTTGCCTGAATGGTACATGAGAATATCTCGTAGGGTGTCCGATCTATCTGGATTAAAGAGACCTAGGATATAGAGGTTGGACGTAAATAAGATACGTAAGGAACATTTTTATATCGTCGGAGGGTGATAGTAAAAGCTTCTCAAATCGGACGTTAAGTGAGCATATGCATAGAATTAAAAGTGTCTTAGACTTCATCAAAGGACAGAAGAAACCCTTTAAGGTGAACATGGTTAGAGTATCCTTCAGCACTTTCTTATCTTCTCTTACGCAGCAGTATCAGTCGGTCTATATAGTTGAGAAAGGAGCTACACCCTTCGAGCTGGGCTTCTTAAACAGCTTGGGAGGTCTAGCAGGGGCCTCCATTTCTCCAGTCTCAGGCTGGTTTGCAGATAGGTATGGAATAAAAAAGGGCCTCCTACTCGGAACAATTCTGATGGCGTTAGCCTCGTTAGTCTTCGCTGAAGCCCCGACTTGGATATACATGATTCCAGCTATGCTTCTACTTATGTTGGCTAACCGAGTGTTAATGACCGTCTGCCCGATGGTCTGTGGCAGCTACCTCAAGAACGAGGAGAGGGCGACGGGCATGCAGCTCTGCGATACGTTATCCGCTGTTCCAGGCATATTCTCGCCTCTAGTGGCTGCGATGATAATAACGAGGTTCGGTGGGTTAAGGCCTGAAGGCATCCAGCCACTATACTACATACAGTTTATCGGCTTCGCCCTAGTCTCTCTGTTTGTAGCGAAGGAGTACAGTGACTTACCTGAAATAAGGAGGGTAGACTCGTCTATAAAGTTTCTTAGTGGGATAAAGGAGGTTCTAGAGGAGGGCGTAGCGGTCAAGCAGTGGATTCTATATATGTCGATGTCTACTCTATCCTTCTTCGTGAGCTCGACTTATCTACCGCTGTTTGTCAAGGAGGTTAAACAGGGCGACCAATACGTGCTTGGAGCAATGGCGACGGCGTCTATGCTTGTACCTCTCGTACTAGCCATACCGACCGGCAGGCTAGCCGATTCGATAGGTAGAAAGAAGGTTATCTACGTGACGACCGCTATATATTGCCTCTCTATGGTACTCGTGATCTACGCTCCCAATCCTGTATTTCTCGTACTTTCCGGGCTTCTTCAAGGCTTCTGGATGCTCGCAGGCGTCACTCAAGGTGCGATGAGTGCAGAGCTCGTTCCAACCCATCTGCTTGGAAGGTGGTATGGTCTGTTAGGGGTCTTCAGGGGAGTGATAAGCGTAGTCGCACCGCTCATCGGAGGCGTAATCTGGAGCGCTATAAGCCCAACCCACGTATTAACATTCATAATATTCTCGCAGGTCTTGAAGATACTCGTTTTATGGATTATGGTGCCTGAAACCTTAAAGGGGAGCTAAACCTTTAAAGGGTTTACCTGTGAATACGTCGATTTCTAACAGGCTCCTCCTTAACGTGTTTAAGGATGAGCCTTGTCCCGCATACTCTACATACCCTAACCCTCTTTTTAGGTGAGTAGCTTCTCCCACAGGCGGGACAGACTAGGTTCCACACATAACGAAACTTTATGCCAAAGGTGGTTAAGGGTTTGAATTCTATCTTCATCGAGTTCGCTAAGTTTTGAATCGAGTAGTCGTCTGTGACTATTATCGGCTCTTTTCCAGTAGACTTAAACTCTAAGGCTAAAGCTAAAACCTGTTTATCCGCCTCAGATAGAAAAAGGGAGTCCCCGACTTTTTCGGCTGCCTTCTCAACTTCCTCTAAAAAGACCTTCTTGGGGGTTATAACCTTCAGTTTTCCCGTCTTGATCGAAGCCTTTAGTCTGGCTGAAGCTAGTCCCCTTTTAAGTTCTTCCTCGACCAACGGCACCGTGTATTGCTCGTTCTCTATATTCGCCGGGTCGAATCCCATTATCAAGGCTGAAGCATCTAGGATTAAAGTCTTCTCTCCGGTTTTCTTCAGACATTCTGCCCCCTTGAAACTAGAAGCCTTCTCCTCAGCCTACCGTAAAAGTCTGTCTTCAACCTAACAAACCTCGTAGTGTATCTAGAGCCTGTAACCTCAACGCTTTCTTCTCCATCCAGTTCATACGTGAAGTCTCCGTCGACCACTATAACAGCCTTCTGAGTCTTCATCAACTTTATCTCCACTAAAGAATCGTTCGAGAAGACTATAGGGTAGAAGAGGGTTAACGGGCATATAGGCGTTAAAACGAAAGCGTCTATCGCAGGGTCTAAGATCGGCCCTCCACCTGAAAGCGAATATCCTGTAGCCCCTGCCTTAGACGCCACCACGAAACCGTCCGCACGGCAGAAGCCGACCGCCTCTCCGTCTTTAAATATTTCTACGTAGAGCATCTTGGCCGGGGTTCTAGAGGTTATATAAACCTCGTTCAGCGCGTGAGGCAGCTCTTCTCTCCCTACCCTACATGCCACCTTCCTGAAGACCTCAAGTTTAAACTCTCCGGCTAGACACTTATCTATGGCTTCGATCCCTTCCTTCGGGTCGACTTCAGTCAGGAACCCTCTGACACCCATATTTATCGGTAGGATCGGAGGCTCTGGCTTAGGAGTAGCGAGGCAGGTCTTCAATATTGTTCCGTCTCCTCCAACCGTCACTATCAGGTCGACGTTCATGTCTTCCAGAGAAGTTGCGAGTTCATTTCTCCCTGCATGCTTAGCCAGCGTAGGCTCTAAACTAACCTTCAATCCTCTGCCTTCTATGTAAGTTGCGAGTTTTGCCGCATAGTCAAGGGCTTCCTTACGGTCGATTCGAGCCACGATCCCCACAGAGTTAAACATTCGTAACCATCAACCCTAAGTCCTCTATTAGACGACGTTCACACTTAAATTTACATTCCTCGAATATGAGGGTTTTTATAGAGAACTCGACCCCCTAACACTCTACACATGAACGGCTAAATACTTTAATAATGGATCACCACATTTGAAAATATAGAGTCTTCTCGACGTCGGCATGGATGCGAGGTGTTTAGTATGAGTAGACCGGCAGATGTGGGTTCCCTGAAAACCGGAAGCTACGTCATGATAGACGGGGAACCCTGCAAGATAGTAGATATAGCCAAATCGAAACCTGGAAAGCATGGGTCAGCGAAGGCCAGGGTCGTAGCCATAGGCGTCTTCGACGGCGTAAAAAGGAGCTTCGTTAAACCGGTGGACGCTCAAGTCGAGGTTCCCATAATAGATAAGAGAACCGGACAGGTCATAGCGATATTGCCGAACTCCGTCCAGATAATGGACCTAGAGACCTACAACGTGTTCGAGACCCCTTTACCTAAGGACGAGAATCTAGCCTCCAAGCTAACTTCTGGTGTAGAGGTGGAATACTGGAGAATCGAGAACAGGACCCAGATAATGCGCATTAAAGGCTGAACAAGGAGTAAACTGTACCTAGAAGCTTCCTCTAGAGACAAGTTTAACCTCCCTAAATTTTTTAGGGTGCTCCCTGAAGGGAACTCTTTCCGAGTAGACGAAAGGCGAAGAGGCAAGAAGTTTATGTAACCTATTTAAATTCGGATACTCAATATTTCAAGAAGGAAAGATGGTACTCGAAAAACTCGGCGAGTCGCTGCACAATGCCCTCGCGAAGATATTCAAGTCTTCTATGGTAGATAAAAAGCTCGTAAAGGAACTTGTGATAGATATACAGCGCGCTCTACTTCAGGCAGACGTCAACGTAAAGCTGGTCTTCGAGATCTCCAGAAGGATCGAGGAGAGAGCCCTAAACGAGAAGGTTCCTCCGGGAATCTCTAGGAGAGAGCATATACTGAAAGTAGTGTATGAGGAGCTGACACGTTTCCTAGGAGAGAAGCCTAAACCGCTGAACCTCAAGCCTGGCGGCGAGAATCTACTCATGCTGGTAGGTATACAAGGTTCAGGCAAGACTACGACGGCGGCTAAGCTAGCAAGATACTACCAGAAGAGAGGCTTTAAGACCGCGTTGATATGTTCAGACACGTATAGACCTGGAGCTTTGGCTCAGCTTAGGCAGCTCGCAGAGAAGATAAACGTCCCGGTCTACGGGGATGAAACCGAGAAAAACCCGGTGAAGATAGTTAAAGACGGAATCGAGAAGTTCAGGGGCTACGACCTGATAATAATCGATACCTCCGGGAGACACAAGGAGGAGAAGGGCTTAATCGAAGAGATGAAGAAGCTGGAAGAAGCGATCAAGCCGGACGAGGTTATGTTGGTGATCGACGGCACCATAGGGCAGCAGGCCGCCGTCCAGGCCGAAGCCTTCAATAAGGCGACACCTATAGGCTCGATCTTCGTGTCCAAGCTAGACGGCTCGGCTAGAGGTGGAGGAGCACTCTCATCGGTCGCAGCTATAGGTGCACCCATCAAGTTTATAGGTACAGGGGAGAAGCTGGACGATATAGAGCCTTTCGTTCCTTCTAGGTTTGTCGGTAGACTGCTCGGCCTAGGTGACCTTAAGGGGCTAGTAGAAAAGGTACGTGAAGCGGAAGTTAAAGTCCCAGAAAAGGATGTTAAGGCATTTCTCTCCGGCAAATTCACTCTATACGACATGTATAAGCAGTTCGAATCCTTAAGGAAGGTCGGCCCCATAGGAAAGCTGCTCAGGATGGTTCCAGGCTTCGCCTATGATGTTCCTGAGGAGACTTTAAAGCTGGCCGAAAAGAGGCTGGACAAGTGGAAGGCTATCATAGAGTCCATGACCCTTGAGGAGAGGATGAACCCTAAGATATTCAACTCTTCGAGGGTCAGGAGGGTTGCGAGAGGCTCAGGGACGAGCGAAGCAGAGGTCAGAGAGCTCCTGAAACAGTACAACTTGATGAGAAAGATGATGAAGAGTCTCAGGAGGAAGAGGCTCCCCTTCTTTAAAGGCGGTTTCATGCCTAGGTAGACGACGTTTTCAAGAAGCGTGATGAGGCTTTGGAGATTTTAGAGAAGGCCGAAGAAATACTCGAGAAGTATGCTCTATGCGACCGTTGTTTAGGTAGACAGTTCGCCCTTCTAGGATATGGATTAGATAACATGGAGAGGGGTTCAGCGATCAAGATCCTACTCCTGATGAAAGCCGACCTTCTGGTTAACGAGGGTGACGAGAAGGGAGTGGAGTTACTCAGAACGCTAGGCAGCAAAGGTTTAAGCAGCTCGGCTAAATCCACGCTACAGAAAAGGAGGGGCGAAACCGTAGAAGAAGGTGAATGTTACATCTGTGAGGGAAAGTTCGAGTCGCTAGGGAAGTTAGTCGAGAAGACCGTAGAGAAACTTAAGGAATACGAATTTGAATCCTTCCTGATAGGTATAGACTTACCACAAGAAATCGAGGAGAGAGAAGACGAGTTAAAAGCGGAATTCAAGATCGAGTATGGCGAGAACCTACGAAACGAATTCAGCAGGGAGATAGGCAAGAGGATATCCAGGAAACTCTCCAAAAAAGTGGACTACAAGACACCCGACTTGGTCGTCCTGATAAACCCGTTCGAAAACAGGGTCGAGGTGCAGTCAAACCCCCTATTTATAGGCGGAAGATATAGGAAGCTTAAGCGAGGGATCCCTCAGACCAAGTGGCTGTGCTCGAAATGTAAAGGAAGAGGATGTGAACGATGCAACTGGACAGGAAAAATGTACCCGGAGTCTATTCAGGAGCTCATAGCTGAGCCAGTGCTCGACGCAACGTTAGGTAAGGAGGCTGTCCTCCACGCCGCCGGGAGGGAGGACATCGACGTTTTGATGTTGGGAAACGGTAGACCCTTCGTGATCGAAATTAAGGAGCCGAAAAAGAGGTTTCTAGACCTAGAAGAGTTAGCCAAGAGGATAAACGAGTACGCTAAAGGTAAGGTCGAAGTCCTGAACCTACGTTTCGTGGACAGGAAAGTCGTTAGAAACATCAAGAGGTCGGAGTCCGCCGAGAAGGTCTATAGGGTAGTCGTAAAGTTTGAAAGAGAGATAACAGACGAAGAGATAGAAGCTCTAGAGAAGGCCCTGAACGAAGCCAGAATAAGTCAGAGGACACCGACTAGAGTTCTACATAGAAGAGCCGACAAGCTACGAGAAAAATACATATATGAGACGAAAATAAAGAGATTGATGCCTGACATGCTGGAATTTAGGATAAGGTCTGAGGGAGGTCTCTACATCAAAGAACTAATAAACGGAGACGGAGGAAGAACACGGCCTAGCGTAGCAGAGATACTCAGGGTCAAAGGTAAAGTGGAGAAGCTAGACGTCTTAAAAGTGGTCGAGAAGTTGGGTGGCCTGTGAGATGAAGAAGTCGAAAGGCTTTAGGTCTGGAACCCGCGCCCTCCTCAGAAAGAAGCCGAGGGAAAGGGGAAAGTTGAAAACTTCGAAGATACTCCAAACTTTTGAGCCTGGAGATAAGGTCGTAATAAAGATAGACCCCGCCATCCATAAAGGTATGCCGCATAGAAGATATCATGGTAAAGTAGGGGTCGTACAAGGTAAGAGGGGTAAAGCTTACATAGTGACCATTACTCAAGGTAATGTAGAGAAGGAGTTGATAGTCAGGCCTGAGCATCTAGACGTATATGCCGGGTGATTACTTGCCATATAAGATAATAAGCAGCCATCCTATCTCGAATCCTGAGGCTAAGGAGATACTCAACTCCATCGGAGAGGAAAACCTCGACCAGTTTCAGAAGAGGACGCTCGATTACACGACTAAGTTCTCTAAGGTGGACGCTGAGACGGCTGAGAAGCTGGTCAAGGAGCTAACTACAAAGTTTGAGCTAACCGAAGCTGAGGCTATAGAGATAGTTAATTGTATGCCGAAAACGATCGAGGAGCTAAGGACTTTTTTTGCCGGAGGAAGAAGAATAATCGAGATGGAGAAGCTGAACGCCATAATAGAGCTGCTTAACGTCAACTCCACCTAGAAACCAAGTTTTAATACGACTAACTTCTGGCCGGTGAAGCGATGGAAAAGAGGTACGAAGAATACGCTTACGTGTTAGACTTCCTACCCCGCGGGAGACCTACAAGAGGGAGATATAGAGCGGGAGCCATAGCTCAAGTCATAGGAGAGGAGTACTTCACCCTCTTGGAGGTGGCCGTTAAGGAGGGGGAAACGCTCAGGCCTCAAGAGAGAGTTTACGTAGGTAAGAAAGAGAGGAGTAAGATAAGTTACATCATAGGCCGGATAAGATATCAAGACCTCTCTACGGCCGCTATAGCGGAGCTTCCAGCGGTGATCGAGAATATAGTTAAGAATAGAGAGAAATGGTTCGTGAACTTCTTCAACACTTCTCAAGCCATAACGCCTAGAATGCACGCCCTAGAGCTAATCCCAGGTATAGGTAAGAAGTATATGTGGCAGATACTCGAGGAGAGGGAGAAAGCTCCATTCAAAGACTTCGAGGACCTGCAGAAGAGGGTTAACCTCCCAAACCCGGTTAAACTGCTCACCCGGAGAATCTTGGAGGAGATCTCGGGCGAGAGTAAATATAACCTGTTCACTAGGCCTTCATAACCGTTCTCTAGAAAGTTAAGGATTTAAATCGGAAAGCGGTAAACCTAAAAGATGAACGGTTTGCTGAAGGAGATCAAGCGTACTTTAAGGCTGTATGGGTTAAGCCCTAAAAGATGGATGGGGCAGAACTTCCTCGTAGATGAGGAGGTGATCGAGAAGCTAATAGACTATGCCGACCTAAAGAGCGGTGAAACAGTCCTCGAGATAGGTGCAGGTCTAGGCTTTTTAACCCGGAGGCTAGCTGAAACCTGCGATAGGGTAGTGGCGGTCGAGGCGGACAGGAAACTGGCTAGGATCCTAGAAGCCAATCTTAGAAGCTTTAAAAACGTTAGGATAATCTGTGGAGACGTGTTTAAGGTGCGTCTGCCAGGGTTCGATAAGGTGGTCTCGACGCCACCCTACAACGTCTCGTCTAAACTGGTTTTATGGCTGTTAAAGAGGCGTGAACTGAAGCTTGCAGCTCTGACCTTCCAAGACGAGTTTGCGAGGAGGCTGGCGGCCCCCGTAGGAAGCAGAGACTACGGGCGACTGACGGTCACGGCATACTATCATGCTGAGGTTAAAGCTTTAGATAAGGTGTCTAGGTCCTCCTTCTACCCTCCGCCTAAAGTGGACTCGAGGATAACCTTAATTAAGCCTAGGCCTCCCCCCTTCAAGGTGCAAGACTTCAACCTGTTTAACAGTCTCGTTAAAGGCCTTTTTACGCAGAGAAAGAGGAAGGTGAGGAGGGGGATCATGCCGTTCTTGAAGTCTATCGGCTTAGATAAAGAAGAAGCTAAAGAATTAGCTAAGAGCGTCCGCTTCTCAGAGGCTAGGATTAAGGACCTTGCGCCTGAAGACTTCGGGTTGTTGAGCGATGAGCTGTTCAAGAAACTGGAAGACCGTCTACTATGACGGTCGCCCGTTATTGGTCCATAACCAAGTCTACGAACCTGCAGAAGATAGCTTCCTCTTAGCCGACAACCTAAAGTTAGCTCCGGGCTCTAAGGTTCTAGACTTAGGTTCAGGTTGCGGTATACTCGCCGTTAAGGCCGCCGAGCTAGGCTGTGAGGTAGTATCCGTGGATATAAACCCCTACGCCGTCCGTTGCGTCGAGAAGAACGCTGAGTCTTTAGGTCTAAAAGATAGAATACACGTTGTAAGGACAGACCTCTTCGCTTCGTTCAGGAGGGGGAAGGTCTTCGACGTCATAGTCTTCAATCCGCCTTACCTTCCCACCGGAGACTTCAAGGTCGGAGGGTGGCTTGAGAAGGCTTGGAATGGAGGTGAATCCGGGAGAGAGATAATTAGGAGGTTCGTTGATGAGGTCGGTGATTACCTGAAGGATGAAGGAGAGGCCCTCATGGTGCAGTCGTCCTTATCGAAGGTCGAAGAAACCTTAAAGCAGTTTAGAGAGAGGGGATTTAAGCCAGAGATACTAACTAAGATAGACTTCGACTTCGAAACACTCTTCCTGATCAGGGCGAAGAAAAATTTAAAACCGTAGCGGGGAAATTGAGAGATGGAGAGTCTGGGAAATGTGT
>CAZVJZ010000003.1:0-14165 GCA_964627655.1 uncultured Candidatus Bathyarchaeia archaeon | reverse complement strand
TAAGAAATACAAGATTATACACCCGTTCGACCCTAACCTACTTGACGGAGACAGTTATGTACTCACCCTAAAGGAAGACGTGACCCTACAGTACCTGGAACATAAGAACCTGATATCTAAAGAGATAGTGTTTACGCCACCGAACCTAGTGGCCTATCTGACTGCGAAGAGCCGATTCGGGAGAGCAGGACTCTCGTTCCTAAATGCAGCTAAAGTTCACAGCGGCTTTCTCGGGAGACTGGCGCTAGAGCTCGTAAACCTGAGCAACGAGAGGAAACCAATAACGATCTCTAGGGGAGACCCCCTTATGCACATAGAGTTCATCACTAGAATAGGAGAACCCTCACCCTACGTCGGGGAATACCAGTTCCAATACATGACTGACGAGGAGATAGAGATGTATATACCTATAATGAAGGAAGTTTTCAGTAACTACGATGAACTTGCTGAAATATGGTTTAGAAATAGGGGTCGTCTAAAACCTGTCTAGGCCGGTCGACTAGGATAAAGGGGAAAAGAATTTAAGTATCTCAACTTGTCTGATAAGTAGAGGAATCGAAGGTTGAAGGCTCGGAACTATAGGGAGATCAAAGGTCAACCCTACGTTCGGAAAGAGTTTATCAAGGGCCACCCTCAACCTAAGATCACAAAGTTTACGATGGGAGACCCTACAAAGGACTTCAGCTATAGGGTTTCCTTGATCGCCGAGAGGGCGGCTCAGGTTAGACATGTCGCTTTAGAGGCTGGAAGGGTAGCCGCAAACCGTTTGTTAACCAAGAAGCTAGGCAAGGACTTTCTTCTGAGAGTTCTTCCCTACCCTCATGTCATCCTGCGTGAGAACAAGATGATATTCGGGGCTCATGCGGATAGGTTACAGGACGGCATGAGAGCTGCTTTTGGTAAGCCTATAGGCACGGCAGCCAGGGTTAAAGTAGACCAGCCTGTAATGGTCGTAGAGGTGGACGAAAAGGGGATAGACGTCGCTAAAGAGGCTTTAAGAAGAAGCCGTGCCAAGATGCCCATGCCATGCCGCATAGTCATAGAAAAAATTAACGGAAAGTTAGGTGGATGAGAGATATGAGCAGTTCGGAGAAAAAGTTGATCCTCTGGTTTGAGGAGCTGAAAAAGGAGGACATACCGCTAGTAGGCGGAAAGAACGCAAACCTCGGAGAGATGACACAGGCAGGCATTCCGGTGCCACCAGGATTCGCCATAACCGCCGCTGCCTACCAGAAATACCTTCAAGAGACAGGTTTAGTGAACAAGATCTATAAGATCATCGAGGAGACAGTGACCGATATAAACAACCCACAGCAGTATGAAGAGGCATCCAAGAAGGTTAGGAAACTCATAGAGTCCACTCCGATAATAGAGGACGTCGAAAAAGCCATCCGAGAAGCCTACCGTAAACTCTGTGAAAAGACCGGAACCAAAAACCTCTTTGTCGCTGTAAGGTCGAGTGCAACGGCAGAAGACCTTCCTGACGCATCCTTCGCCGGTCAACAGGAAACATATCTGAACGTCAGAGGAGAGGATGAACTCATAGAAAAGACTTTGAAGTGCTGGTCAAGCCTATTCACGCCTAGGGCCATCTTCTACAGGACGCAGAAGGGATTCCGACATGAAGACGTACTCATAAGCGTCGGCGTCCAAAAAATGGTGAACTCTAAAGCTGCGGGAGTGATGTTCACGATAAACCCGGTCACCGGAGACCCGAGTCAAATAGTTATAGAGGGAAACTGGGGCCTAGGCGAATCCGTCGTTTCAGGAGCGGTCACCCCGGACGACTTCATAGTGGACAAGAAAACCCTCAAGATTATAGATAAGCGCATAGCTAACAAAACCGTCGAGTACATTAGAGACCCGGAGACAGGTAAGACGATACACGCTGAGGTGCCTGAAGAGAGGAGGAAGCAGCCATGCCTGACAGACGAAGAGATACTCAAGCTAGCAGAGCTTGCGATACGCATCGAAAAGCATTATGGCGGAAGACCTCAAGACATAGAGTGGGCTATAGACAGAGACATGAAGTTCCCTGAGAACGTCTTTATCGTTCAGTCTAGACCTGAAACCGTGTGGAGCACGAAACTAAAGGAGGAGGCTGCGCCAGCTCCAGCGCCGACCGTCGAGGTCGAGAGGAAGGTTGTGGCCAGAGGTCTACCTGCAAGCCCGGGGTTATACGCAGGTGTCGCTAAGGTAGTACTCACGACCGAGGAGGCTGACCGGCTGATAAAGAAGGGAGACATACTCGTCACCAAGATGACGAACCCCGATTGGGTTCCTTACATGCGTATGGCCGGAGCTATAGTGACAAACGACGGTGGAATGACCTGCCATGCAGCCATAGTCTCCAGAGAGCTCGGGATACCCTGTATAGTCGGAACCGGAGACGCTACAGAAAAGATGGTTACTGGACAGGAGTACACCGTGAATGCGAGGACTGGGGTAATATATGAAGGTGTGATGGAAGAGGCCGTTAAACCTAAGGAGGAGGCTGCAGCCGCACCGACGGCTGCTTTCGCTGAGCCTGTGCCTGTGACAGCTACTAAGATATACATGAATCTAGGGGTTCCGGAGAAGATCGAGGATTACAAGGACTTGCCGTTCGATGGTATAGGATTGATGCGTGTAGAGTTCATAATGGCGTCGTGGGTCGGTGAGCATCCAAACTACCTGATAGAGATAGGGCAGGAGGACAAGTTCGTCGAGAAGATGGCTGAAGGCGTAGCTCAGGTTGCGAGAGCGATATTCCCGAGGCCTGTGGTCGTACGTTTCAGCGACTTCAAGACGAACGAGTATAGACAATTGAAGGGTGGAGAGAAGTATGAGCCTCAGGAAGATAACCCGATGCTCGGTTGGAGAGGCGTCAGCCGGTACATCAGCAAACAGTATGCAGACGCCTTCAGGCTCGAGTGTAGAGCCATAAAGAAGGTGAGGGACGAATGGAACCTAACGAACGTCTGGGTGATGCTTCCGTTCGTCAGATGCACGTGGGAGGTCAAGGAATGCCTAAAGATAATGGCTGAGGAAGGCTTGAAGAGGGGTAGAGACTTTAAGGTCTGGCTGATGGCCGAGGTTCCGAGCATAATCTTCTTAGCAGACGAGTTCGCTAAACTATGCGACGGCTTCAGCATAGGCAGCAACGACTTAACCCAACTGATCCTCGGGACAGACAGAGACAGCCAGATACTTCCGGCTATAGATAGCCGCTACTTCGACGAGAGAGACCCGGCCGTTAAGAGGGCTATATCGCACTTGATCAAGATAGCCCACAAGAACGGAGTTACGGTTAGCATCTGCGGTCAAGCTCCGTCTGTATATCCAGAGATAACGGAGTTCCTAGTGAGGGAGGGAATAGACAGCGTAAGCGTCAACCCAGACGTAGTGGTGAAGACGAGGAAGCTGGTTGCAAGCCTAGAGAGGAAGGTTATGCTGGAGAGACTGGCCGAGATCAGGAACACCTTAAAGAACTCAGAGAAGAGGTCTGAGGAAACCTTCGATTTTTAAACCTTATTTTATTTTTAAACCTATTTAACTTACCTAACGTTCGGCTTAAGTCTTCATTGGTTTCTGAAAGGTTATTTTGATGGGTTGCCTGTTCGACCTTGAGGAGAATAGGGTAAAGAGGGAGATACTTAACCGTAAAGCTAGAAGAGTGCTGATACAGCTACCTGAAGGGCTGAGAGGCCAACTATTCAGGATAGTGGAAATCGTCGAGTCGACTGGGGCTGAGGCCCTCGTTTCAGGTGATCCATGCTACGGTGCATGCGACTTACCCTTAGAAGAAGCCGGCAAGCTGAACGTAGACCTCATAATACATTACGGACATACAAAGCTGCTTTCTGAGGTAGGCTTCCCTATAGTCTACATTCCGGCTAAGGCGAAAGTGCCGATAAGCAACGTGACCAAGAAATCCCTCCTCTTACTCAAGAATTATGATAAGATAGGTTTGATCACGACTGCTCAACATCTTCATAAGCTATCCGAAGCAGCAAAGATCCTTAGAGAAGGCGGTAAGGAGGTTGTAGTCGGAGACTCGAACGCCATACTACATCCGGGTCAAGTACTCGGATGCGACTACCGAAACGCTCTCGCAGTCTCAGATAGCGTGGACGCCTTTCTCTTCGTCGGTGGAGGAAGGTTTCATGCTTTAGGAGCGGCTCTTTCAACCCGTAAACCGACATATGTTGCCGACCCCTTCACCGGCTCCGTGTACTCGATAAACGAGGAAGCAGATAAAGTTATACGTCAAAGGTTCGCATGTATCCTTGAAGCCGAGAACGCAGAAACGATCGCCGTCATCGTGGGGCTTAAACCCGGGCAGTTTAGGCTTGACCTAGCCGTGAGGGTTGTAAACGCCTTCAAGGAGAAGGGAAAGAGGGCTTCACTCTTAACTTTAAGGGAGTTATCTCCTGAAGTTCTGTCTCAATTCTCCGGCGTAGACGCCTTCGTTAATACGGCTTGCCCGAGGATATCCATAGACGATGCGGCGAGGTTTAAAGTTCCGGTATTAACTGTAAGCGAGTCACTGGTCGTGTTGGGGAGGTTGACGTGGGAGGAGGTTTGTCAGAGAGGATTATTCCTAGACGTGAGTTGGAGATCCTGATTTCAAGGGTGCCTGAGAACCCAAACCCGAAAGTCGAGCTAGAGCAATACACGATACCCCCTGAAGTAGCCTCTAAGATGCTCTACATAGCATGCTACGTCTACAGGGACATAATCGGTAAGCGTGTCTTAGACTTAGGTTGCGGCACGGGGAGACTGGCGATAGGAGCCGCCTACCTAGGCGCATCTGAAGTCGTAGGCATAGACATAGACAAGGAAGTTGTCGAGATAGCTAAGGACGCCGCTAAGAGTCTGGGGGTAGACGAATCCACATCTTGGGTCGCCGGCGACCTATACTCTCTTAGAGGCCGTTACGACACGGTCATACAGAACCCTCCCTTTGGAGTTCAAAGGAGGAGGGCCGACCGAATCTTCCTTAAAAGGGCTCTGGAGCTAGGGTTTAAGGTCTATTCCCTTCATAAAAGTGAGGTCGGAGGTAAAGAGGCGGTTAAAAGTTTCCGTGGCTCCAGAGATAAGGTGGTTCCCACAAAGCCGTCGAGGTTCCTCAAAGCCTTCATAAAGGATCTAGGTGGAGAAATAGAGGCTGTGTATACGATGTTGATGAGGATCCCCCGAATATTCGCCTTCCACAGGAAGTTTAAACATGAATTTATAGTAGACTTATACGTGATCAGGAGGGGGAACTTATCAAAAAGTTTATTGGACTCGCATTCCCTGAATCTATCGAATAGAGGAGTCGGTTAACTTTAACCCTACCGAAGAGTTTAGGAGAAGTGTAGATTGATAGGGGAGAGGAGAAGCGGGCAGTTCGTAACCCCTGGCACCGCCCTAGCGATAATAGAGGAGTTCCTTCCCGGGCCTGGAACATACGTCGAGGGCTGCTACATATATTCCAAGGTCACAGGCTACATGCTTTTAGATACTCTGAATAAGAAGGTTTCTGTATATCCGGTCGTTAAATCTCCCAACGTCCCAACCGTCGGGAGCATAGTCCTCGGCGTGGTCGAGAGCATGAATTTTAAGAGCTGCGACGTTAGCATAAAGGCTGTCGGAAGGAGGAAGCTTTCAGGCTCGTTAACCGGGATCCTCCACATCTCTGATGCCAGCTCACGCTATGTCGAAAGCTTCTTCGACGTGTGTAGGCCTGGAGACTACATCAAGGCTGAAGTCATAAGCAACAAGAACCGGACGTTCCACTTGTCGACCGTGGGCAGAAACCTAGGTGTAGTGTTAGCTTTCTGCTCTAGATGCGGTTATCAACTATCGAAGGAGAACAGGAAGATGCACTGTAAGAGATGTAACAACGTGGAGAAAAGGAAAGTTTCAAGCGAGTATTGGGTTTAACCTAAACTGGGAGGGATCGAGATGAAAGTTAACGTCGTCAAAAAGGAGGAAAACGAGTTGAAGATAGAGATCGAAGGAGAGGGCCACACTTTCTGCAATGCGCTACAGACCGTCCTCCTCGAGGACGAGGACGTGGAGTTAGCTGGATACACTATTCCCCACCCGTTAACCTCGAACCCTGTCTTCTACGTCAGGATGAAGGGGAAACGTAAGCCTGTCGACGCCTTAAGGAAAGCCGCCGAGAAGCTGATGAGCCTGAACGATGAGCTAAAGCAGTCGTTCCTTAAGGCTGTCGAAGATTTCACTTCTGAACGTCAAGGTAAGGTATGAGGCAGATAAACTTCAGCTTCCCTCTCCCCTTATTTTTGAATTGGTGAAGTTCGTTTGGCGGTATAAAGACCACGTCTCCAGGCATTAACTTCTTCACCTCGTCTCCACCTCTTACCTCCCCTTCCCCTTCGAGGACGAAGACCTCATGCTCCCATGGATGGCTATGGAGCGGCGTATATCCGTCTACGTCTATCTCGAACAGCCTCATAGCGAAGTTCTTCGCCCCCATTTCCTTCGTGATCAGCCACCTAACGGTGACACCTTTAGCTTCCTCCTCCACGGCTTTACCTTCGACGTCGAGGTAGTGGAAGACCTTCATCTCCTCCCATCCTCCAACCTATATTTAAACCGAAGCCTGAAATAAAAATTGTACCTCAAGAAAGGGATGTTAATCATCGTTTCTCTAAGCATTCTTTAGCCTTCGTTAGGAGCTCAGTGAATCCCCTACATGGATCCTCGTATGCGGAGAGCGTTTCTACGGCCTTTCTGATCGAGAATGCTCCCCTAATCCAAGCGTATACTATCAGCGCCTCTGCTGCGTCTGCTCGAAGGTGTCGGTTAATCCTCGATGGGAGATATTTTCTTAAGTCTGCTCTCGCAAGGGATTCTGAAAGTATGCGTCCAGCGACCTTATCTCCTCTAGGTTCTCCACGGCGGATGGAGAGGGTTAACGAATAAACGAAGTTAACGAAGGAGTCTCCTAAGGCCGCTAAACCATGATCCGTCATAATCTCCCTTAAACTTTCGTATTCTCCTAGAACGTTGGAAAGTTCTCGGTTTAGGCAATCTTCCTTCTCTGTCTTCACTTCCTATTCGCCTCTAAGTAATAGCGAAAGATCATCTTTATTAATAGGTTGTAGAAATCTTTAAATCGCCTCGTCGATCTTTAGGAAAGAAAAGATGGGTCGAAGGGAGGTTTCGGATGGAGTTCTGCCCTAAATGTGGAACGAAGCTTAATCTCGTTCGAGAGGAGAAGGAGGGTAAGGTAACTCTTCTTCTGGTTTGCCCTAAATGTGGTTATAAGAAGGAGGCTGGAGAAAAGCTAGTTTTAGGTTCGAAGGTTTTGAAGCATGAGCCTCAAATGCAGGTCACCGTTATAGGTAAGAAGGAACAGAGGCTTAGGACGCTGCCTACCGTCCAGATCGAGTGTCCGAGATGCGGGAATAACCTAGCTTATGTCTGGCAGGTTCAGACTAGAGGAAGCGACGAGTCCATGACGCAGTTCTTCCGGTGCACTAAATGCGGCTACACGTTTAGAGAGTACAGCTAAAAAACCGCTATGTCTACTTCAATCTCTCCCTTTTAGTCGTCCTTATATTCTCCGTAGTTTTAAAGGTCTGTCTTCGACCTTTATAGTGCCCTTTCAGCAGTAGTCTCTATCATCTTTTCTATCCTCTTCTTGAGGTCTTCTGGTAGACCTAAGATGTCTACGTCCATGAATCCTCGGACTATGAGGGATTCAGCCTCCTCCCTAGAGAACCCCCTAGCCATAAGGTAGCATACTTCGTCCTCAGATATCTTACCGATCGCTGCTTCATGGGATAGCTCCGCTCCCTCCGCTTTAGCTAACAGTTCTGGGGCAGCGTAGATCGAAGCCTCATCAGAGAGGAGTAGGCCTCGACATTCGAGATGGGCTTTAGTGTTTGCATGCTCCCCGACAAGCAGTCCCCTAGCATATATAGTGGACTCGTCTTTACCTATCGCCCGGCTGACTATCTCTCCTCTGCTCCCTTCGCTTTGTAGAACTATCTTGGCTCCTACATCTAGATAAGAGTCCGAGGAACCGTAGACGATCGAGTTGAACCTCGCCCTCGAGTTAGCTCCCTTACAGTACGCCACCGGATATGTCTGTAGACTCTTGACAGGCCTCAAACATATGTAGTTACATATGAAGTCTCCGTCCTCCTCGATCAACGCTCCTGTTCTAGGTCGAGTGTCGAACATCGGGCTCCAGTCATGGATCATCGTGAAAGTGATCTTGGCTCCTCTCTTTATGTAGAACTCTGAGACTCCGACATGTAGACCTCTATTAACGTTTCGGTGAACTGTGCAGCCTGTGATTATCTGGATCTCAGACTCTGGCTCTGCGATCACCACGTTGTGGACGTTCTGGTTTAAGTTGTCTGTGGAGACGAATAGGCATGTCTGGAGGGGTAGAGTAACCTTTTCCCCCTCCAAGACCCGGATGAAGTAGCCTTGATCCCACTTCAACTCGGTTAAAGCCGTATATTTGTCTGTATCCACCTCGACAAGCCTCCACCAGTAATCCTTGAACCAACCGTACTTCTGTAGAGCCTCCGCCGTGCTTAGGACTTCGACTTTACCCTTAAACATCTCCTGAACCGCGCTGAAGATTACCGAATGGTCTATCTGGAAGTAGGTCGCCGACCGCTCGTCTTCTCTAGGCGTTACACCGACCTCTAGGGAACGTTTGACCACTTCTTCCGGCAGCTCTGTTAGAGGACACCGGTACTCTCCCTCAGCACTTCTGGAGTACCTGTTTATATCTAAGTCTGGACCGTAAGCCGCAGGCTTATCTATGGCCCGCATCGCTCTCTTCTTACTTTCGGGCATTTCCTGCACCATGCATATCCCTCGTTAAGTATCTGGCTTAAAATCTTTAGCGGTCTACCCGAACAGACTATCGTTCCGTCTAGGATGACGTGGGCTACGTCGGCGTCGAGGTAGTGGAGGATGTACCCAAGATGGGTGATGAGTAAAGCTGACTTGCCTTCGATCATCTTCCTTATCGCCTCGCCTATCAGCTGAAGGTTCTCCACGTCGACGCCTGAGTCCGGCTCGTCGAATATGAGGAAATCAGGGTTCTGCGCTAAGACTTGAATTACTTCAGACTTCTTCATCTCCCCCCCGGAGAAGCCTAGATTTAAGTCTCGCTCCATGAAAGATAAAGGGAAATTCAGGGGTTCCGCTAGATCCCGGAGGCTTGAGTATCTGCCTCCATGAGAAACAAGTCTCTCGAGGACTTCCTTAAGCTTCACGCCCCTGATGGTTGGGGGGTTCTGGAATGCCACGCCTAAGCCTAACCTAACTCTCTCGTTTATCGGTAGACGTGTTATGTCTCGGCCTTTAAACAAGATTTTTCCAGAGACCACCTTATAGGCTGGGAAACCGAGGATCGACATTATAAGCGAACTTTTACCGGACCCGTTTGGGCCGAATAGGACGTGTACCTCGCCTTTAGGCACCTCTAGGTCGACGTTCTTAAGCACAGGTTTACCCTCGACCTCGACGGTTAATCCTTCCACTTTAAGCATCCTTCGATACGCCCTAGATTCGATTTTAAAATGTCTGAGCTTCTCCTTTCTTATTAAGTTTTATCTCGGCGAAGGCTTATCCGCTGGTTTACTATAGAGTAAAGTAAAATGTTAATAGCCCCATTAGACGATCATTATTTCAAAATGGGAGGTGTACTGTTTTTGGGTGAGAAGTGGATCGAGGGTTCCGAGAGGATTCTAGAGCAGATAAGAAGAATCGAAGAAGCCGAGGATAGAGACCGATTAGACTGCGTGAGAGACATACGGTTTCTCTTAGGCGCTTTAAATAGAAGCTTAATAGGCTGGATTCAATGGGTGAGTAATCCCGACGTCATGGCGAGGTTCACTAGAGAGGAGTTAGACTCCATAGCCAGAAGGATCTCCGAGTTTACACGTTTATTCATCGAGTACGACATAGAAGCGACTAAGGCAGGAATCGAAAAAAGTCTGGAAGCCGGGAGGAGAACGGAAGGTAGAGAAGAAGGCTTCTACATTTAACCGGCTGTTACTCTACATCGATTCTGTGTTTATACCAAAAATTTTTTCTCGCAGGCAGTTCATAGGTTTTCGGGGGCATATAGGGTTGATAGAGCGTGTAAAAGTCACAGTCGTTGTGGAAAATACTGCAAGGATGGGAGTGGAAGGTATACTCGGGAAACATGGGTTCTGCGCTTTAATCGAGGCCAAATCTAAAGACAGAATGGTTAAGGTGCTTCTAGACGCAGGCCCGTCTCCAGACGTGCTTCTCAACAACCTGAAAGCTCTAAACGTCGACTTAAACGGTTTAGACGCCGTAGTCGTGAGTCACGGGCACTACGACCATACTGGAGGGTTATTGGAAGCCCTTAAAATGGTCGAGAAACCTGTCCCGGTAATCGTCCATCCAGACGGACTTAAACCTAAATTCTCCTCGAAGCCCAAGTTAAGGTATATCGGAAACCCGTTTCGAGAGTCAGACATCGAAGCCGAGGGCGGCATACTCGTTAAGGTGAGGAGCCCGGTCACTATAATCGACGGTTTAACGACAACCGGCGAGATAGAGAGGGTGACTCCATACGAGAAACCCAGGCTTTTCTGGACAGTAGAGAACGGGAAGTATGTGGAGGACTTAGTGCTAGACGATCAAGCCTTAGTAGCGAACTTAACCGGTAAAGGTCTCGTCGTGATAACCGGCTGCGCCCACTCGGGAATAGTGAACACCATATTACACTCGATGAAGCTAACAGGTTCAAACAAGGTTCACGCAGTTCTAGGAGGCTTCCATTTAGTAGATGCAGACGACGAGAGGCTTATACAGACTATAGAGCGGCTTCGTGAGTTCGGTGTGGAGGTGCTTAGACCAGGCCACTGCACAGGCTACAAGGCGGTCAACCTACTGATAAACGCTTTCGGCAAGAGGTGTAAGCCCCTCAACGCAGGAGATACGATCGAGTTCTAAAGGGAATCCTTAAAATTCAAGGTTCTCCAGATCCGCTCTATATAAGCCTTTGACCTGCAACCGAGAAACCCCTCAGAGAAGCAAAACCAGAACTGAAAAGCATTCAGACCGAAAAATAAAGACCCTGAAAATCCTTCAGCTATCCTACAGAACTATATAAACCTAGACTAAGACTAGGATAAAAAAGAACTCCTGTATCGTGGTTTATGCGTAGCATCCTCTGTGCTTAAAGTTCCGGTCTAGGTTTACCTAGTTTCCGGTCTAGACATGATTTAACGAACCCATAGTATTCTGGGTCAGGCTTTCCAGGTCTACTCTTAAACTCGCCGTGGAACTGGGAGGCGAAGAAGAAGTACTTGTCTGGCAGCTCTAAGATCTCCTTCCTTCTCCCGTCAGGGCTGTTTCCGGAGAAGATTAAGCCCTTAGCTTCTAGAACCTCCCAGTACTTCGGGTTAACCTCCCACCGGTGACGATGTCTCTCCGTTATCCTCCGTGAATTATAGAGTCTATAGGCTAAGGTTCCCTCCTTAATTACGATCTCGTGTCCTCCAAGCCGCATAGTAGCCCCTTTATACTTTATGTTTCTCTGTTCAGGCATCAAGTCTATCACCGGGTGAGGGGTGTCTGGATCTAGCTCCGTACTGTTAGCCTCTTTCAAACCGCACACGTTTCTCGCGAACTCGACTACCGCTAGCTGAAAGCCGAAGCATATGCCTAGGAAAGGTATGTTTCGTGTCCTGGCATAGTGGATCGCCATGATCTTTCCCTCGCTTCCTCTCGGGCCGAAGCCGTAGGGGACGAATATCCCGTTGTAGTTTTTCAGCGATTCTATGTCGCCCGGGGACTCCTCGAAGACCTCGGCCTCTATATAGTCGATGTTAACCTTCACGCCGCATTCGGCTCCTGCGTGTCTGAGAGCTTCGTTCATGCTGACGTAGCTGTCAGACAACCCTGCGTATTTCCCGACTAAGGCGATCTTGACCTCATACTTAGGTTTCAACAGAGCCTCGACGAAGGAGTTCCAAGTCTTCCATGAGGGCTTCTTCCCGCTAAGCCTTAAGCGTCGACATATGTAGTCACCCATGCCCTGTTCGTCCAGTCTTTGAGGAACGAGATATATCGTCGGCACGTTATATGAGCAGAAGACAGCTTCTTTAGGTATTGTTCCGAAGAGAGCGATCTTCCTTACAGCCTCGGCGTCTATCATCTTGCTGCATCGAGCCACTATTATGTCGGGCTGAATACCTATCCTCCGTAGCTCGTTGACGCTGTGTTGAAGGGGTTTGGTCTTCATCTCTCCCGTCACGTCGAGTATGGGTACGAGAGCCACGTGAACGTAGAGGGTGTTATCGAACCCCTCCTCGATCCTCATCTGACGTATAGCCTCCAAGAAAGGCAACCCCTCTATATCGCCAACCGTGCCGCCGCATTCGGTTAAGACTACGTCGACTCCAGATTTCTCCGCAACCCTTCGGATCCTATACTTTATCTCGTCTGTTATGTGTGGGACTATCTGTACACATCTCCCGAGAAAGTCTCCCCTTCTCTCCTTATCTATAACCGACCGATATATCGAGCCAGTAGTGATGTTGTTCTCTTTACTCAAGTTTAAATCTAGAAACCTCTCATACCAACCTAGGTCTAAGTCCGTTTCTCCGCCGTCTTCGGTAACGAATACTTCGCCATGAATGTAGGGGTTCATGGTTCCAGCGTCGACGTTAACGTACGGGTCTATCTTTATAACCGTGACCGAGAACCCTCTCTCTTGAAGCATCTTACCTATAGAGGAGGTTACCACGCCTTTGCCAACAGAGCTTAGGACGCCGCCTGTCACGAATATATACTTAACCATGAATCTCCATCCCTTCTCCACAGAGATCTTTATCATACAGGAGACAGATTAAAACCCTTTTGATCAGTACGTGTTAAATCGTTCTATCGATTAACTGTAGTTCCATTTTTAGGCAATATCGAAGACCGCATTTTCCTAGATGGAAAAATTTTTCCTTTTCCGTTAGGAATGCTTTAAATATTAAGATTAGAGAGTTGATCTCGAAAACAGAGGTCGAGGAGGAGAGACATGATGGAAAGAAAGGGAGAATTCGATGTGGTTGCCGAGATAGACCTCATAGTTTCAGGACTGCCTAAGAGCATGTTTATAAAGCCCCCTCAGGCGAGGCAATAGACGACTCTAGTTTCCCTCCTATTTCTATGATAAAAAGTGTTAAAGGAGGATAGAGTGGAGTGTCTAAATCTAAACTCGCAGCTTCCACGATGTTCATTTCATCCCTCCTCTTAGTGTCCATGATAGTCTTTCCTCTAACATACACGACGAAAACCATAGAGCTTGACGGTGGGGTCTACAGTTTCCTAGTGTCGAAGGATGGATGGGTGGTCAAGAGGATCCGTGTCGACAGCGAGAGCTGGTTAATCACTTTCGACCCGCAAACATACAGGTATGGAGACTCACAGTTTCTGATAGAGATCTACGGGCAAAGCGGTGAAGGTAGCCCTCTCCTCGTCTTAAAAGTCTCCTTCCACAAAGCGGATCTACCGTCTCTCGAAAGAGTGTCGAGTGTGGGTGAGAAGACTCCGAGTATACAGAACTTCTGGAGGCTTCTTCAGAAGAGTAACCAATACTATCCAGACCTGCCGAGCGGAGAATATGTCCTAAAGATATACTGGAAAAACGTAGAGTGGCGTCTAACAATAGAAGAGGTCCACTGTAATCTGCCTTGAGGAGGAAGCTTAAGCTTCACCATACGGTTTTTTCTGAAGGATATGTTTTCTTCTCTGATAGGTTCTTATGCCTCTGAGTAGGTCGATCTTCCTTATCTCAGGCCAGTAAACGTCTATGAAACATAGGTAAGAGTCGCAGCTCTGCCAGATTAGAAAGTTGCTGAGTCTTCTCTCACCGGACGTTCTGATCACTATTTCGGGAGGCTCTAAGCCTCCTGTGTAGAGGTGTTGGGTTATCATAGCCTCTGTGATCTCCTCTGGTCTTACCTTCCCTGCCTTAACCTTCTTCATGATCTCTTTGATAGCGTCGACTATTTCAGCTCTTCCACCATAGGCTAAAGCGACGTTCAGTAAGTATGAATCGTAATCCTTAGTGGCTTCCTCGGCTTTTTCAACGGCTTTCAAAACGTTCTTCGGGAGCATGTCACGTCTACCGATAACCTTGATTTTAACCCTGTTCCTGTGGACTAGGT
>CAZVJZ010000002.1:13734-38077 GCA_964627655.1 uncultured Candidatus Bathyarchaeia archaeon | reverse complement strand
GTCAAATAGTACTCAAACCTTCATGGGTGAAGGATCTAATTCGACCTTAAGTGTGACAGTAAATAGTGGTGACACTGTTTACATTCTAGTGAAATTAGGTGGAACCCTATCAAGTTCCGGTACTACCCTAGAGTTCAAGTTCCGTACTGCTAGTGGCTACGAATATCCGAAGATGGTTACTCTCCCCTAAGCCCCTCACCGTCCTTTTTTCTGTGAGGTTTAGGTTATGCCGTCTCTTAAAACTGGAGGGGGGAAGATAGAGAAGAGGAAGTTTATAGAGGTTAAGGAGCTTAAACCAGAGTATAAGGTCGTCGAGACATACTGGGTTATCGAGCCTTTCGCTAAGGTCCATATAGTCGAGAATCCGGAGTATGGTGGATTCCAGTACTTCGTCGACGAGGTGAAGCTGAACGAGAGGGAGGAGAAGGCTAAGGATAAGATAATAGACATCCTCGGCAAGGAGCTGGAGCCGCCGGAAAGCGTAGAGATAGACCCGTCGTCCTACGTCCTCAGGGAAGCGCAGAGAATAGCCGTGAAGTACAGGAGAACCCTAGGAAAGTTCGATGAAGAATCATGGAAGAAGATATTCTATCATGTGATCAGAGACCTAGCGGGCTACGGCGAACTGAACGTCCTGTTCAGAGACCCTGAGATAGAGGACATATCGTGTAACGGAGTGTACATGCCGATATACGTCTGGCACAGAAAATACGAGAGCATACCTACCAACATATCTTTCGTGGACGAAGTCTACTACGACAACTACATCATAAAGCTTGTGCACTTCGCTAACGAGCATATATCGAGCGCACGCCCTATCCTAGACGCAACCCTCCCCGAAGGCCACAGGCTTGCAACGACCTTCATGAGGGAAGTCTCCACCGCCGGAAGCACCTTCTGCATAAGGAAATTCCGTTCAGACCCCTTCTCGATAGTCGACCTGATAAACTATGGAACCCTGAACGCAGAGATAGCCGCCTACCTATGGCTCCTGCTAGAGAACAAGATGAGTCTGATGATAATAGGCGGGACAGGAGCCGGAAAAACCAGCACGCTAAACGCCCTACTAAGCCTGATACCTCAAAACCATAAGATCATAACGATAGAGGAGGTGGCGGAGCTAAACCCGCCACACGAGAACAGGGTTCAATTCATAAGCAGAAAAGGCTACAGGTTCGGGTCTGCTGAGACCACGGAGATAACGCTTTTCGACCTCGTGAAGCTAAGCCTAAGGTATAGGCCAGACTATATAGTCGTAGGCGAAATTAGAGGTGAAGAGGCCTATGTTCTCTTCCAAGCACTAGCGACTGGACACGGAGGACTTTGCACCATGCATGCAGATAGCCTAGAACACGCCGTCAGACGGTTAACGTCGCCGCCCATGAACATAGCTGAGATATACGTCCCCCTAATGAATGCGGGAATCTACGTGTCGAGGACAGACCTACCTAGAAAGAGGCTTGGATTAACCTACGGGAGAAGGGTTAGAAAGATACAGGAGATCATAGACTACGAAAAATACAACACGGTGGCAGAATGGCTGCCGCTAGACGACGACTTCGAAACAGACTTCAAGAACAGCTACCTCCTCGACGTGGTTGCTATAAGGCGAGGCGTCAAGAAGAAAGCCGTGCTCGAAGACCTCGAAGAAAGGAAAGAGATGATCATGAGCCTAGTTAAATCTGGAATAAGAAAGCAGAATGAAGTAGCGAAAGCGATAATGGAGTATAGAGTAAAGAAGATGACGGAAATAAGCTCTAAGATAGAAATCAAGTGAAGAATGGAGGTCTAGAATGAGCGCAATAGACTTCGTCTACGCTAACTTCGGTTTCCTCGGAAGACTTCTCCATAAGTTAAGCCCGAAGATCGACGAAGACTTCGAAGCTGCGGGAATAAAGACTTATCCTGAAGCCTTCCTATCCGTAATAGGTTTCTCCGCTTTAACTACCTTCATAGTAGCGACCTTACTCCTCCTCCTCGAAAAGCTTTCCATACTCAAGTTTATAACCCCTATTTACTATCTCCCGCTTTTCGCCATCGCTGTAATCATACCTGTTATAGGTTTACTTCTCCCTAAACTGATCGCGTCGAATAGGGTGTCAGGCTTAAAGAACGAGATACCATTCGCCTCCCTGTACATGGCCGTCATGACTAGTGGAGGCCTCTCCCCATACGCCAGTCTACTCCGGCTAAGAAGAACAGATCTTCTCCCGAAACTGAAGAGAGAGATAATGAACATTCAGAGTATAGTCCTATCCTTCGGATTGGACCCTGTCTCAGCGATGGAGAAAGCCGCCAAGGTCATGAGGCTAAAAGAATATAGGGAGCTCCTGCTTGGGTATGTGTCCATAATAAGAAGCGGTGGAGACGTGCTGCATTACCTGTACAACCAGACAGAGAGCATGTTCAAGGAAATGCGCTCGAGGTTTAAGTCCATGGGCGAAAACATGAACGTACTCATGGAGGCATATATAATCATCGCGGTACTCGGAGCTTTAGGAATATATATGATGTTCGTAGTCTCGTTTAGTCTACCAAAAACAGGGATAGGCTTCACGCCTGAAAACTTCTTCCTATTCTCCTTCATCGCATTACCGTTTCTATCCATCGTGTTCCTACTCATAGCAGACGTACTCCAAATAAACTATCCACTTTCACAAACCAAGATTTATATAGTTTCTCTATCTACGCTCCCGTTCAGTCTATTCCTCCTATCGCAGCTTGTCTTTCCCTTCTTCTTCACCGTTCTGCCCGTAATCCCTCAATTAGTCGACATCCTATATTGGTTGAAGGGCTTTCTAGGCTTCGAGGACGGGACGGAGCCTGCGCTAGGCATGGCCTTATCTTTATCCGTGTCGCTTATACCCGGAATAATAGTGGATCACGTATGCTTAAAGAACGAGAGGGGGATATTCGAAGGTTTAACGAGGTTTCTCAGGGATCTCGTCGAAAACAGGAAGATGGGTCTAAGCCCCGAGAAGTGTATAACGTTACTTTCTAGGAGGGATTATGGAAGGTTCTCCAAATACCTGAAACTGATAAACTCCAAACTAAAATGGGGTTTCTCACTGCATCAGATCTTCGAAGACGTTAGAAACCAGATAAAAAATTGGCTTTCACAGATTACGATCTACCTGCTTGTGGACACTATAGAGGTCGGTGGAGGCACAGAAAAAAGCCTAGATACCCTAGCCACCTTCGCTGAATCGATAAACCTCATGGAGAAGGAGAGAAAGTCATACCTTATACCGCTAATCTTAGTCGCATATATGGGATCTATACTTCTAACAGTAACGATCCTAATCTTCATCCAACTCTTCAAAAGTGGAACGACAGGCTTCATATCGGTTCCCTACATAACGCTAGCCAGAATCCTGTTAACGCCTTTGATCTTCCACTCGTTCATGATAGGCATAGTCACAGGTAAAATCGTCAGCGGCAGAGTCTCAGCGGGCTTTCTACACGCCTTCCTGATGATCCTATGTTCTATCGTGGCGATATGGCTGGCCAGCAACTACTCACTAATGCTTGTAGGGATCGGGGGATCTTCGGGGTGAAGGGGGGACGTCTCAACAAGAATGGTATATCTCAGGTTATGTCGAGCGTTATACTGACTGCCACAGTGATAGTCATCGGGACTTCCCTGCTATACTTTACGCAGAGCGTCGGCTCGGTTCTCAGAAAAGAGTACTTCGAAGAGGTGAACTCAGAGATGATGAAGCTGAAGGAGCGCTTCACGGTAGAGCACGTAAACTACAACGCTACAACCGGAGAACTACACGTCTGGATATACAACTACGGCAACGTAACGGTCAACGTAAACATATACGTCTATAAGAACGGGTCTCTGGTAGGCAGCGACGAAAACCTAACTGAAATATCCGCAGGCTCTCTGGTCGAGAGGTCTATACCTCTCCAGTCGGTGGAAAGCTTAGATCCTCTAATGATAGAAGTGGTTAGTGAGAGGGGGAACAGAGTCTATGAAAAGTATATCGTGCCGTAAAAAAGGCGGTGTCTCAAGCGTTATAGGTATGCTGATAGTAGCGGCCATGCTCTTCACCGTGGTAATCCCCCTGTTTCTATACGTAAACGAAGTAAACACGGTATACAACATCGAGTCGGACAAGATGGACGAGTTCGACCACGAAAGAAGTATGGAAAGCTTATCGGTCGTGGCTTACCCAGTGGAAAACGGAAGCGAACTGAACGTCTACGTATACAACGGAGCAGCCCTGACGACGGAAGTGATACGAGTATGGGTAACCGACATATACAACCGCACGACAAGAATGTACAACGTTCAAGCAAACGAATCGATGATATCGCCGGCAAGCGACACCATAATACACCACATAAACGTCACAAGTTTCGGCGAGACAAAGCTACTGAAAGTCGAAGTCGTAACCAGAAGGGGAAACGTATTCTCCGCCACCAACAACCCCATCTACATATCCAACCAAAGTGAGCCTCTCCCATTCAACATACAGCTATGCTTCTATACAGCAGGAGAAACACACTTCGAAAGAACGGTTAACGTTACATATGTAGGCCCAACCCCCGAATATCAGAACTGGAACGTCACGTTTACCGTATATCAACACATACCTGGTAACAAAGGAGTTAATGTCTATTCAAGCGTGGGTGTACCGACCGTCGGACCCTACTTGATACAGGTATACCGAAACGACGAGCTAGTTTACGAGGTGCTAGTTGAAGTTACCCTTCAGGTTCCTATACCTTGGGTCTTCATACCGGAAGATTAAGACCTCTAACGTCTAGATCATGCTATCTATCCTAACCTGCAACCTAAGGCTATCAAGCTTGGAAACAGGTGTTTAAATTCCACCTGCTTGAGAATCCTTTAGAGATCTCGTGCTCTACTCGGTCGATGATTTAGCTTCACAAGCTTCTATCGGCAAACCAAAGTTTTGCGAAGATTCGCCAGGTATTCTACGCTCCGTAAAAGGTGTATCCTGGCCGTATCGAAGTCATACTTATACGCTTAGCAGGCAAAAAAGGAAAAATGGTTTACTCTTCGATGTTTACAGGGAGTAAGGCGTATAAGACTTCTTCGCCATGCTCTATCTCGTATCCAAAGAGAGTATAGATCGTTAAGTCCTCGTTCTCTATGTTCCATCTAAGCGATTTCACCGTAACAGAATCCCCAGGGCTCAGTATGCCTAAGTCGAAGATCTCGGTCATGTTCATCGTTTCTCCGTCGACCACCCATAGATATGGAACGACTACCCTAACCTGTTCTTCACCTGTGTCTAAGACTAGAATTCCCCTCTCGTAGGCCACTATGTTTCCCTCGACGGTCGCTGGCTCACAATGCCTTAGCAGCCTAGCCTTCAACATCGATCTCCTGTGAAGCCTGAAGCTATCTTGCATCCAAGTTGCGTGAAGTCTTCGTTTATGCTGCGGGTCTTCTGTATTCGAGTTGAAGGCTAAGACCGGCTGATAGAGCGCTAAGGAAATGAGTATCGCTGTGATCGCAACGGCCACTAAGACAAACCTACCTTTACTTTTCACTCTCTCATCACCTGCAGTATACTCTAAATCTAGATTCAAATAAAAAACGTCCGCACTAGAAGTATGCACCAAAGGTTAATTCAAAAAATGGGGGTTTAGAGCTTGACTTTAACCGAGACTCTGTGGCTTTAAGCTTTCTCCGTCTTCTCTTTTCCGCTGGCTTGAGTGACCGTCCAGCCGGCGCTTGAGGTTTCCGAAGGTAAGGGTGGAAGCTTCTCCTGCATCCTCTGCTCAGCCACTGCGGCAGCTTCTTCGAGTATCTTCTTAGCATCTATACTTGTTGCCTCAAAACCTAGAGTGAAACCTGCTGTCTGACTAGCTTCTGCGACTATGTCATTCAGTAGGTTTCCCGCCTCTTCGAGTTCTCTTTCAGCGTTCGGCATCACGCCTGCTAACCCAGACTTGACATCGCTTAGAACCTCTATAGCAGGCGTAAGTGAGGATATAACGTCTCCCACTTCAGATACCGTCTTTAGCCTGAGTAAAACCTGCTCGAGAGCGATCCCTGAGTTAATCATGAACTTTCGGTTCTTCCTTATCTCTGCTATCTCGCTGGCCAGCATCTTAGCTCTATCGTCTTCGTGGTTTCCGTAAGCTTCGACGAGCTGAGCGAACAGCCTGCGGTCCCTTTGAGCGAGTTCTCCGGCGACGTTTTTTAGCTTCTGTGCTTGAACCTCGACCTTACGGATAGCCCGGTTCAACTTTGGTTTTAACGGCTCAGAAGGATAGAGACTCTCGGTTATTCCTCCCCTATCGGCCGACGGCTCCCACTTCTTAACGAACTTCTTCGACAACTCTGATCACTAAAAACCAAAAGTTGCTTAAGCAATAACTTCTTTTATATTATGTAGAGATCTTCCAAGCTGTTTACCTAGAACCCGTCAAGGATTCTTCTAAATAATTTTCAAATAAATTTAGGATATGCGTTGACCTCGTTGTTTACATGAAAAATTAAATTTTTACGTTCAACACTCACAGTTTTATACCACAGAAACATATACTCTCTAATATGCCCTCAAAGTACGATGACCTCGGCGTCGACGTATATAAGAGAGGGATAGAAGTCTTCGAGGATATAGTGTCGAATGTCTTCCCTCAAGCTTTCTGCGTGGTAACCCAAGATCCCGTCTCGCCTAACCGGGGCATAGTACTCCACACAGACGGCGCAGGAAGTAAACCGGTGCAGTCATACTTACACTGGAGGGAGACAGGCAGTCCAGACTACTTTAAAGGATTAGCTCAGGACGTGGTCGCCATGAACCTAGACGACATAATCTGTGTAGGTGCGCAGCCGCTGGCCTTCGTGGACTACATAGCCATAAACAGCTTCAGGGTCGACAAGCGACAGCTACTCAAAGCTTTGAGCGAAGGCTTCAGGGAGTGCATCGAAAACCTAAACATGTATGGACTAAACTTAGCTTTCTCAGGTGGAGAGACCGCTGACCTGCCAGACCAGGTCAGAACGCTCGACGTTTCAGGCACGATCCTAGGATCCGTAGACCTCAAGAAAGCCGTTAAAGGAGACTCTATCCAGCAATCAGACCTGATAGTAGGCCTCAGAAGCGACGGAAGATCTAGATACGAAAGAACTTGGAACAGCGGGATCATGTGCAACGGGATAACCTTAGCCAGATACTGCCTGATGAAGAAGGAGTACTGCATGAAGTATCCTGAGCTACTAGAATCTACAGAGAAACCCTACTACGGAAGGTTCGGTATAGACGATTACGTTGACGACCTAGGAATGACCGTTGGTGAGGCCATCCTCTCTCCATGTAGGATCTATGCTCCCGTGATACTCGAGATCCTCGAAGAGTTAGGCGAGCAAGTCTCCGGATTAATCCATAACACGGGTGGAGGACAGACAAAGTGTCTTAGGGTGGGAAGGAATATACATTACGTTAAAGACCTGCTCGAGGAGCCCCCACCTATCTTCAAGCTCATAAAAGAGGAGTCTGGGGAGACATGGAGAAACATGTATAAAATCTATAATATGGGTGTAGGGTTTGAGGTTATAGTGCGAAGAGGATACGCCGATGACGCTATCGCTATAGCCGAGAAGTATGGGATAAAAGCCAAAGTAGTAGGGCGATGCCTGAAGAGTGACGGCGTGAATAAGCTCACCTTAACCACTCCATACGGGAAGCTCTTATACTCTCGAAGTTAATTAACCGAAGGAGAGAATGAGATTTTGAAGTTCAAGTGTAGGGTTGAGGTCTCGCTTAAACCCGGTCTCTCCGACCCTGAAGGCGAAACCACGAGAAACGCACTCGTAAACCTGGGCTATAGAGTAAGTAAAGTGAACGTAAGCAAGGTTTATGAACTAACCCTAGAAGCGTCATCGCTAAATGAGGCTAAAAAACTCGTCGAGGAGATCTGCAACAGGCTGTTAGCGAACCCGACGAAGGACAACTACCGGTTCGAGGTGCATAGACTGTAAGATGAAGCCGAGAAATAGACTCTTCGAGAAAGCAGACCTTCCCTTCGAACTGTATAAGATAAGAGTCACGGACTCCGACGACGAAGAATTAGTCGAGATCAGCAAGGAGTTGAACCTCGAGCTAAACCTAAACGAGATGAGAGCTGTCAAGAGATACTTCCGCCGGCTGAGAAGAGAACCCACAGACGTCGAATTGCAAACCATAGGACAGACATGGTCCGAGCACTGCTTCCACAAAACATTCAAAGGAACGATAGTCACCGAGAATAAAACAGTAAAAAGCATATTCAGAACATACATCGCAAGAGTCACCGAAGAATTGAACCCTGAATGGTGTATCTCAGTCTTCAAAGACAACGCTGGAATAATAGAATTTGAGGGAGAGTTCGCCGTCGCCGTTAAGGTGGAGACCCATAACCACCCATCAGCAGTCGAACCCTTCGGCGGGGCAGCGACGGGAATAGGAGGCGTGATAAGAGACATACTAGGCGTGTGGGCCGAACCAATAGCGAACACAGACGTCCTCTGCTTCGGACCGCTAGACACCCCCTACGATAAAATTCCGAAAGGTATTAAGCACCCTAGATACCTCTTCAACGGCGTAGTAGCCGGAATAGCATCCTACGGAAACAACATGGGTCTACCGACGGTTAACGGCGCAATATACTTCGACGAGGGATACGTAGGCAACGTGGTCGTGTACTGTGGATGTATAGGAATACTTCGTAGAGGAAACTACATAAAAAACACTAAGCCTAGAGACGTCGCCCTTCTAGTCGGCGGCGAAACTGGAAGAGACGGGATACACGGCGTAACCTTCGCTTCGGCTGAGCTGACAGAGGCTTCAGAAGAAACCGGAAGGGCGGCTGTGCAGATACCCAACCCCTTCGAGGAGGAGAAGCTCAGGAGAGCCATACTCAGGGTTAGGGAAGAGAATCTGGGTTCAGGGATCACAGACCTCGGCGGAGGAGGGCTATCCTCAGCAGTCGGCGAAACCGCCTATAGGTCTGGATGCGGGGTGGAGGTAGACCTAGACAAGGTTCCGCTTAGAGACCCTACTCTCGCTCCCTGGGAGATATGGATATCCGAGTCGCAGGAGAGGATGCTTCTCACCATACCTAAAAACAAGCTTGGGAGAGTGCTCGAGATATTCGAAGAAGAAGAGGTTAAAGCCGCCCCGATCGGAGTGTTCACTGAAGACAGGAAGCTAAAGCTGAACTTTAGAGGCCATAGGGTAGCGGAGATGGACCTAGAATTCCTATTCTCTCCGCCTGAGCGCGTCCTTAAAGCCGAATGGAGGCCTAAACACCTACCCGAGCCTATATTCGACGAGCCGGAAGACCTGACAGGTGATCTACTGAACCTGCTCTCCTCACCGAACATATCAAGTAGAGAGCCCGTAATAAGGGTCTACGACCATGAGGTCAGGGGGGCAACCGTCTTAAAGCCGCTGAACGGAATGGCTGGAGGACCGAACGACGCCGCCGTACTCAAACCTCTTAAACACTCTTGGCGTGGCGTAGTGATCTCTTCAGCTCTAAACCCAAACTATGGCAAGATAGACCCGTACTGGATGGCAGCCTCATCGATAGACGAGGCCATCCGAAACAACACCTGCGTCGGCGGAAGGAGAATTGCGCTACTAGACAACTTCACTTGGGGTAACCCTGAAAGACCTGAGAGGCTAGGAGAGCTCCTAAGAGCGGCGGAGGCATGCTACAACATAGCTAAAATCTACGGTGCACCCTTCATTTCTGGCAAAGACAGTCTCTATAACGAGTCTCCCATGGGTCCTGTTACTTCAACCCTCTTGATAACGGCTGTTGGGATTATTCCGGACATACGGAAGGCAGTTTCCTCAGACCTTAAGGCTGCAGGAAACCCCATCTACATCGTTGGAGAAACGTTTAACGAGCTTGGAGGATCCGAATACTATCGACTGAAAGGCTTTCTAGGTGCAAACGTTCCTAAGGTGAACCCAGAGTTAGGTAGAAAGCTAGCGGATAGGGTAATTCAAGCTATCGACCGAGGCTACGTGAAAGCGTGTCACGACCCGTCAGAGGGAGGCTTAGCCGTCGCCCTCTCAGAGATGGCTATAGGAGGAGGCCTAGGAGTCGAGGTATGGTTGTCAAGGGTTCCGAGGAAGAGGGTCTCCAGAAACGACTTGATCCTATTCTCAGAGTCTAACTCTCGTTTCATAATCGAGGTAAAACGCGAATTCCGTGAGAAGTTCGAGAAGCTCTTTGAAGGGTTGCCTTACGGAGAGATCGGGTTGGTGACTGGTGAGAGAACCTTAACTATCCATGGTCTAGACGGAAAGGTGGTGGTTGAAGCCAAAGTGGATGATCTAGGTGAACGTTGGAGGAAGGGTCTAGGTGATTAAAGTTGGAGAGATGGAACGTAAAGGTCTGCGTCGTTAGGGCGGGTGGAACCAACTGCGACTTAGAGACTAAAGTTGCGTTCGAGAGTCTAGGGGTTAAGGTAGATCTGCTGCGTACGCAGAAACTGCTGGAGAGAGGATTAGCAGACTACCATATAGTAGTCTTCCCTGGAGGCTTCTCCTACGGCGACTACGTCCGTGCGGGAGCTATATGGGCTAAGCTTATGCAGTCCAAGCTCATCTCGGAGGTCTCTGAATACGTCGAGGAAGGTCGGCTGCTACTTGGAATATGTAACGGATTTCAAGTCCTCGTCGAGATGGGGGTTCTTCCAGCGTTCAACGGGTTGAGCATGCATCCAGAAGCAGCATTAGCGACCAACCTGAACGCAAGGTATGAATGTAGATGGGTTTACCTGAGGATCGAGAACCCTGAGACTCCTTTCACATCGTTGCTCAAGGAGAAGACTGTTATCCGGATACCTATCGGTCATGGTGAAGGAAGATTCCTACTCCCTAAAGAGAGGGAGGAAGATTATTTAGAGAGGCTGATTAGAAACAGGCAGATAGTCTTAAGGTACGCTAAAAGCGACGGTGAACCGGCCGGAATGGCTTACCCCTTCAATCCCAATGGCTCAGTCTATGACATAGCCGGAATCTGTAACCCGAAAGGAAACGTTTTCGGGCTTATGCCTCACCCGGAGAGAGCGTTCTTCTGGTGGCAACTACCCGACTGGACAAGAATGGAGTTCCCACCTAGATATGGAGACGGTTGGTTCATCCTCGAGTCGGCCGTCAGCTATGTATGCGAAAACTTCTAGCTAAAGCCTTGAACCTCTGCTTCTGAACTCTCTAAGCTTCTCCTCTAGCTTCTCATCCTTTAGGGATAATATCTCGATCGCTAAGATCGCTGCGTTCTTTGCGTTATCTATTCCTACACACGCCACAGGCACCCCAGAAGGCATCTGAACGGTCGATAAGAGAGCGTCTAAACCCCCCACCTTAACCTCTCTAGGAACGCCTATGACCGGCTTAATAGTCCTGGAGGCGATATAGCCTGGCAAAGCGGCTGAAAGCCCTGCTATCGCTATGAATACTTCTGCATCGCTTGACTTTAGATATTCCTCTAAGTCTTTCGGGTTTCGATGTGCCGAGAGCACTCTAAGGTCGTACTCGACGCCGAACCTCTTTAGCACGTTAACGGCTTCTAATCCTTTCTCCCTGTCGGACTCGCTTCCGATAACGACAGCTACCTTAACCAAGCCCTTTCTCCTCGAGCAGGCCTCGCGAAGTAACCTCAAAAAATTAGGAAGGTAGATACTTCACTCACATTTAACTTCGAAGTAGCTCTTCGGGTGACCGCATGACGGACACTTCTCTGGAGGCTCCGTTCCCTCATGTATGTAGCCGCACTCCCTGCAGACCCAGTATACCTTCTTTTCTTTCTTAAATACTGTCCCGCTTTCAACCTCTCTTAAAAGTTTCCTATACCTCTCCTCGTGGTGTTGCTCTGCTTTTGCTATAGCCCTCAAACGCGTAGCTATCTCTTGGAGCCCCTCTCTTTCAGCAGTCTCCGCAAAATTTGGGTACATCTCTATGTACTCATAGTTTTCTCCAGCGATCGCCGCTTTCAGGTTCTCCGCCGTGTTACCCAGAACAGTGGGTACAGAAGCCTCAACTTTTAGCTCCTCTACTTCACCGCCACCTTTAGCTTTAAGCTCGTTGATCAGCTTGAATAAAACACTTGCATGCTCCCTCTCGTTCTCGGCGGTCTTAAGGAAAACCTCAGCGATATGCTCGAACCCTTCTTTTTTAGCTATCTTCGCATAGAAAGTGTATCTGTTTCTAGCTTGGCTTTCACCGACGAAAGCTTTCGCTAAATTCTTAATCGTTTCCTCCATCTTCACACGTCCTCCCACTATCTTCTCTTAGCCTAACCTTTAATAATTTACGACTTTCCCCCTAACATCCTCTAGTTACCTCAACGTATCGATACTGTGATCTTAGAGTTAATACGGTGTCACAGGTTTCTCGAGTAATTTTAAGATTTCTTCGCGTGGATGGTGTGTTGCAGGCCAACGATCTCTCGGTGTATTTACGACCCTTAGGGCGCAGCGAGCTACGGTCGATACGTATTCGTGTAGGTCTTTCAACTCTATCTTATCTATGGTGTCGGCTTCTGTGTGAGTGTACTGGTGGGTTGGATACTCACCTACATACCTCCACCTCCAGAGAAGCATTATGGGCACCCCGTTTAACGTGAAGGGGAAGTGGTCACTCGTAGTGTCTACGAAGGGTTCTAGATGGGTGGTTAAGGGTAAACCCATATCGTCTATAAGTTCCTGGAAGAAGGGAACGAGCTCCGGAAACTGAAGTCTGAACCCCTTAAGCCTCCCCGCCGCAAGCTCATCCATATTAATTACCAGCCTGACGTTCCTGAGTTCCTCTCTATGCCTCTCGACGTACGCTAGGGAACCCTTTAACCCGAGTTCCTCGGCGCTAAACGCGATGAACCTCAGGGTTCTCTTCAGCGTCTTCTTACCAAAATTCTCCCTCAACTTGGAGAGAGCCTCGGCTATACCGAGTAGTACGCAGACCCCTGAAGCATTGTCTATAGCCGCCGGTGAAAGGAACATGCCATCATAATGAGCACATATTATCAATTCCTCTTCTGGGCACTCTTCGCCCTTAAGGTCACCCACAACGTTGTATGAAGAAACCTTTTTAAGCGAAGTCTTAGTCGAGATGGCTGCCTTCAATTTCCCACCTCCTTTAGAGATCTCCCTTTTCATCCGTTCACCAAGCTCCTTCGACACGCTGACGCAAGGTATCTCTGCATTCTTCTCTATCGGATAGTACGTTCCATCCTCTCTCCTAAACCAGTGTATCAGCGATGTGAAACAAAGGTTTCCTAGGTTCCTCTCGTTCATGATTATCATCCCGGCGGCGCCTAACTCCACAGCCCACCTGTACTTGTCTTCGATGGTTGTCTCCACGCTTGTGAACGGTGGGAAAGCCTTGTTCGTTGTCAAAACTATGTTTCCTCGTATCTTCTCTTTTCTCGCTTCGAACTCTCGAGGTGTTCCGTGACCGACGTAGACCACCTCACCCTCGACCTCAGCCGATGGAGAATAGATTAACGGAACAGACTTCACTCCCTCCACCACGTTTAGTTCAGGCTTAAACTCTATTCTAGACTCCTCAGGATACCAACAAGCCGTCTCGAACCTCTCTGTATTCACGTCTTCTAACCCGTACTCCTCTAACTTTCTCGTTAAAAACGTGCGTGCCTTCTCCTCACCTGTGGTGCCGGTCCATCTAGAGCCTATCTCATCGCATAAAGTCACTAGGTTACGGTATAGCTCCACGCTCGTGTATGCAGTGCCTGCTATGAGCTTATCGTATTCGTGTAGGTCTTCCATCCTAATCTCCTCCTTCCAGATTCTAAAATTTCATTTTTCCGATAGATTCTTCTCTTACTTATGCGGATTTAAGTGATGTGGTCACTTCAAAGGATGTTTAGACGATGGAAGCGAAGCTTCTTGAGGAACCTTCCTACAGAAACAGGAAGTTCGTTTTCGACGACCGGCTTCATGCTGGCGAGCTGCTTGCTTACAAGCTTAGGGACTGTATAGATCCTCGGTCTATGGTGCTCGCTATACCTGCAGGTGGAGTGCCGGTGGGATACGTGGTGTCGAGGAAGCTTAAGGTTCCGTTTGACGTCTTGGTCGTGAGGAAGATACAGGTTCCATGGAACCCTGAAGCGGGGTTCGGTGCGGTCGCTTGGGACGGAACGACTATCCTAAACGAACGTCTATTGTTAAGGTTAGGCTTAAACCACAAGTCCGTTCAGAAATGTATAGCTAAAACCGAGACTATTGTTCGTGAGAGAATTAAAAAGTTTAGGGGTGATCGAGTTTTCCCCGACCTTAAAGGCAGAACCGTGGTTCTAGTGGACGACGGACTAGCCTCAGGCTTTACGATGCTTGTGGCCGTAAAGTCTGTTAAGAAAAGGTCGCCTGGAAGAGTGGTGGTAGCTGTTCCAACATCTTCTCTCAGCGCCATAGACCTCTTATTGCCTCATGTAGATCTGCTTGTATGCCTAAACGTTAGGGAGGAGCCTATCTTTGCTGTCGCCGACGCCTATAAAAGATGGTATGACCTCTCAGACGAGGAGGTTCTAGCCTTCCTTAAGCCTTCGAATTCTAAACTAAGCTAGCGCGTTTAACGTCCTCTTCGCTCGGTAAGCCTGCCCTGGCTCCCCTGCTCATAATGCATCGTGATGCTACGAAGTTCCCTAGCCTACCCGCTTTAAAGATCCCTTTGCCTTTCATAACACCGTAGATGAAGCCTGCGTTAAAAGCGTCTCCGGCACCTGTGGTGTCGACGGCCTTAACCTTAAACGCTTCTATAAAGTGACTTTCGTTTCCGTCCGTTACGTAGCATCCTCTAGAACCTAACTTGATAGCTACTATCGAAGGCCCTAGAGAGAGAAGTTTCTCAGCTCCCTTTTTAACGTCTCTCTTCCCTGTTATGAGCTCAGTCTCAAACTTGTTAGGCATCACTATGTAGCATCTGCTCAACATCTCCGACAGGATTTCCTGTCCCTTACGCGCATAGATGTTGCCAGGATCGAGGCTTACCTTCACCCTGCTTGGTAAGGCCTTCAGAACCTCTATTTGAGCTCTATAAGCCTTCTCTCCGACGAAGGAAGAGAGGTGAAGAACATTGGCCGACGAGATGTATTCGACGTCTATCTCGCTGAAGTCTAGCTGACTGTTTACGCCTGGATCGACGTATAGAGCCTTGTTTCCGTTCCTATCTACGTATCCATAAACGACTCCACTTCTCCCCGTTTTCGAGACTACTATGCCTCCAGTATCCACTTCTTCCTCTCTAAGACTTCGAACCAGAATCTCTCCCTCCCTATCACGGGATATCTTCCCTACATAACCGACTTTAAGTCCGAGCCTCGCTAACCCGACCGCCGTGTTGGCGGCCGACCCTCCAGGGTACTCCTCGACCTCGATTATGGTGGATTCTTCATCCTCTCTCGCTATTCGGTCTACCCTACATAACCTGTCTAAGTTCAAGGCTCCAAAACATATAACGTCGAACCTCATAGAGACAACTCGCGGAGACCTATCTTGTATTTGCCGAGTTTTCCGCCGTAGTTTCCGGCTGAAATTTTGACCACGCCGTCCATCCCTATAACAGCGTCTATGGCAGCCTTCATAGCGGCCTTAACCGAGTTTAGGGAGACTCCGTCGATCACTATTTCAGGTATCGATTCGACGTTTTCAGGAACCATAGAGTCAGGTATCTTCCCTTTAAGAGTGGGGCAGAACCTGTGGTTCGTAGTGGGTCCTATCTCAGGGTACTTCGTTTCGGGTTTGGAGCCTGCAGCGCATACGTGGAAGGGGGTTACGGCTCCATCTACTTTACTTATAGCATTTATCGCACGTTCTCCGGCTTCTAGACCGTCATCGAGGCTTCTGCACATAAACCACAGGTTTCCACCCATGACTCCTTTACCCACTCCGAGATAACGTTCGATCCTGAACTCAGGCATCATTATCGGTATGTTTATCATCTTACGCCCATAAACTTCCTCGATGAACTCATAGCCGTCGCCGCAGTGGCCTATGATAGGCATGGTGTCTATCTTAGTTTCAGACGGCCATGCATTGAAGACTGAGGTGGTGGGGACGACTAGGACTCCCTGACGTATCCTCCACCCGACCTCTCGAGCCATTTTTTTTAAAGCGTCTTTTGTAGCTGTAACCCAAACCTGAACTATCGCTCCGACCCTTCCGTCCGGCGTCTCCTCTTCTGGCAGTAGCTTCTCCACTCCTCCCTCAGACTTATCGAAGACGGTCGAAGGTAGAGCCGTAACCTGACATAAGGCTCTCTTAAGCCATCTTTCATTCTTAGCGGTGATCAGGAACCTAGAGAACAGTCCCTCAAAGGCTTCGCAGAAGGTATCTTCCACCTTAGCCAACTTCGGTTTCTGGTCAACCAAGGCTGCCAACCTTCTCCCCTCTTACTTTCTTCCTGAACTCTGAGCTTAACTTCGCGATTCTCTCCCTATTCTCTTTAGTTATCACTTCTAGGATAGGCATGCTCTTCTTAAACTCCTCGAGGAACCTTTCGTGTAACGGGTGGTCGATGTAGTCCTCGAGGTTCCTCGGCCAACCCTCAGCCAACTCTAAGACTTCACGTCTTCCTTGAGCGTTGAAGACGTAAGTCAGCAACGCCGTGATTAAGGCGCTCGAGGAGATCACGGCGACCTCGGCTTCCCTCACGGCATACTCGTTACCGTTGAAAGAGACTGTTAAGCCGCCTTCCTTCCTAACTAGACGGAACGAGTCTATGTCCGTGATGCTGTCGCCTACATACATTATGTCCTCGAGTTCCGCATCGTTGACTTCCGCTATCTTCCTTACGGCGTTTGCTTTTTCGTAGCCTCCGACAGGCTCCACATCCCTCAAGATTTCTCCGCACTTCATCCCTGAAACCTCTGTCCAGAATATCTCGTTCATCCTATCTACTGTTTTTCTTGTCTCGGCGGGGAGGTCTTCTATACTTCTAGCGTTTTCAGGAACTTTTAAGTCGGGCATTCTCGAAACCTCCTCTCTGAGTCTTTTGAGTTTCTCAGCCTCCTCTTGCTCGATAACGTACTTGTCTATATCGAGTTTCGTGCAGTATACGTTCTGGTATGGAAAACTTAAGACTCTGCATAGAGAGCGTATGTAAGGCTCGTAACTGGTGCTGACGATGTATGAGGGCATAATGTCGCGAATATATCGGAAGGTTTCAGAAACGTGGGGCATGAGTAGGATGTTCCTTAACGAATATTCATAGATACTTTCGTTGGTTGCCCCGTAAACCTTAAGGAAAGGGACTATGAGCTTAAGCGTGTTCCCTGCCTTATATCCGGGCTTCCTGACTATGTCGGCTAATATATCGTCGTACTTACTGATCTTCTTGAAGAAGTCCTCTCCGTTCGGGATGAAGTGTGCAGATAGCTCGAAGGCGTTGTCGTTCTTCGAGATCGGCCCTTCACAGTCGGATATGAAGATCCTGCTAGGCTTTATCTCGACCCCCTCTCTCTGAGAATCTTCATCTTATCTATACTCTGACCTATATGCTCCTTAGACGCTATGTCTTTTCTGAACCAGAGTGCTCCTCCACGTATCGTCTTCACACACTCGAATGCTATTTTTCTAGCCTCCTCTATACTCTCACCTAGACCGACCGACGCGACCGTTCTAGACTTCAACGCATAGGTTTCCCCGTCTCTAACCTCCATCGAACCCGGATAAAGCCTTAAGCGTCCATCATACCGTTCTACGAGCTTCTCGGCACCGCTTAAGTCTACTGGTGAACCGACCTCGCTTCTACGGACTTTCTCCGGAAACCTTTCGCTGAACCCGCCATAGGTGGGAGGAACTTTATAGACGACTACTGAGGCTAGATCCTCAAACTCCGGCTTTTTTAGGTTCCCCTCGATCATCCTCATGCATAACTCGACGAAGTCGTCCTTAAGAAGCGGCAAGACATTCATGATCTCCGGGTCTCCAGGCCTACTGTTGTTTTCGAGGATCTTCGGCCCTTCAGCCGTGTGGATGAATGCTATGTAAAACGGTGTTCCTATCAATTCCGGGTTTCTAGTCTTACCCCTTAACTTAGAGAATATTTTGTTGGCGATTTCCACCTCCTTATCCCAGTCCTCCCTAGTCATGAAGGGCAAGACGTTGCCTACATCCTTGTATGAGCCCATACCCCCAGTGTTAGGTCCCTCATCCCCCTCGAAGGCTCTCTTATAGTCTCTAGTTTCAGGTAGGGGGAATATGCGTTTTCCGTCGCAGAAGCATTGGAAGCTCGACTCTTCACCCTCTAGTTTTTCCTCGATTATCACACGGCCGTACTTGAAGTTCGCTAAGAAATGTTCGAAGAGTTCTTCTCTACTTCTAAAGTGGTCTCCCCAAACCCCCACGCCTTTACCCGCAGCCGGTTTATCTGGCTTCACGACGGCCTGGTTATTAAGCTCGTCCAGCCAACTCCAAACCTCTCTTTTAACCTCATCGACGTCCCGGTAGTCGGTTGAATCAAAAACTCTGAACCTCGGATTAACCTCGGGATTAACCCCTTGGAAAAGAGTTCTCTGCTCGACTTTGCTGGCCTCTATGGCGAACCTCTTAGTCGGACAGATGATAGGCACCTTGGTTTTCGCCTCTACTAGGTCTCTTACGCCTTCGATTATAGGTTTCTCCGGACCGACTATACCGAAATCTATCTTTCTCTCCCTTTTCTTCACAAACTTGCAGATCTCGTTCACATTTAAGTCTGGGATTACTATGTGTTCCTTCGCTATCTTCACATTGTAAGGATTTTTCTGTCTATCGACTATGTAAAGCTCAGTTTCGTATTCTCTACTCCGCCTGAAAGCGTCTGCTATCGCCACTCCTCTAGAACCGTAACAGACGACGAGAATACCTACTTTCTCCATCTCGCCTTCTCCATACGATCTTATCCTCCTAGCGAATTTAAATTAATTTACATCGCCTAGAGTAAAATCCATGAAAAAGTTGAGGGTCCTACGTATATCGGTACGACCAGAAGGTACGTAGCATAGCCTCAACGTTCTCTAAAGGTACATCTGGCCCCACCTCTCCTCCACCGATGTATCCGCCGTTAAACCTTCCGAAAGCGTTTATTATCTCCCTGACATGTTTTTCAACGTCCGCAACGGTTCCTCTCGGCAAGATCCTCTGTCTATCTACCCCACCATGGAAACATACCCGTCCTCCAAACTCACGTCCTAGCTCCTGTATATTCATGACTCCTAGCTGAATGTTCAAGACGTCTGCCCCAAGTTCTATTAAATCTGGTATTATAGGCCTTATCATCCCGTCGCTGTGAAAGTGTACGTGAGCTCCTCCTCTATGAACCGCCTTGAACATCTCGGCGTAGGCTGGCTTAAAGAATTCACGCCAGAGAGAAGGCTTGATCATCATCCTGTCTTGAGTTCCCCAGTCGTCCCTAAACTGTATTCCGTCCACCCCCATCGAAGTCCACCTCTCGATCCTCACGAGTATGTAGTCGAGGATCCTGTCTCGCAGCATGTAGAGTTCCTTCTTATCCATCATCAAATCGATCAAAGCATTCTTCATACCCCTGAGATAAAATATGCGTTGCCATAAGGTGTCTCCGTCGACGAGCACATAATGCTCACCACGGTCCTTCTTCATCGCCTTTTCTACTATCTCGAATTCAGGCCAACCTAGAGGTTTAGGAAACCTGTAGGTCGACAGTTTGCTCCAATCGTCCAGCGGATGCTCCACCACCTGCCCTTTATGGTAATCCGTTAACCTAACCCATACTGCACCCCACCTATCCCGACTTCTGACGCCTATCTTAGGTCCATACTCCTCAGAAGCCATAGTAGCGGACTCGTATCGAGGGCTCAAAACGTCGCTTGGATACCTCGAGTAGAGTTTCAAGAGTCTTTCTCCATGCTTCAAAAAGGCGCCAGGCAAAGTAGAGTGGGTTATAGGCAGCCTATCAGGCTCCCTCAGCTCTATAGCCCTGACCACCCGTTCACGGCTGTTCAAGAAAATCCCTCACCGAGCAACCCTAAAGCTAGTAACCTCTTAAATTAAAAAAGTTTTCATAGAATCAATTTTAGGAGGTTTTATCGGTTCTCCTTGTAAAATATAAGAATCGAAGAGGCTACGCGAATTCTCTGACCGTCTTAAGGAAGTATCGATGGAGCCTCACGTCGTCCGTGAGCTCTGGATGGAAGGCCACGCCTATTAGATTATGCTGCTGCGCGGCTACAACACCGTCGTTAAGCTTCACATGTAAGTTTCGTAGATTCTCCCTAGCTCCTTAACTCCACGCTTAAACTTCTCCTTCATCTCCGACGAGATTTTCTGGGCGATCGGGGTAGGATATTCCCCGGTGATGCAGCCTAAACACAGTTCGCTTCTCTTTAGGCCTATAGCTTCCACGAACCTTTCTAACGGTTGATAGTTGACGGTGTCTGCGCCGATTATCTTTGCGATCTCTCTGGGCTCATGGTCTGAACCGATCAGTTCTCCATAAGTGGCCATGTCTATACCGTAGAAGCAGGGGCTTATGATCCTCGGGAAGGTGACGAAAAGATGTATCTTCCTAGCTCCTGCAGACCTTAGTTTTCTGAGTATTACGCTGGTTGTATCGCCTCTTACGATGCTGTCTTCGACTACTATGATACTTTTTCCTTTAACCTTGCTTCCAAGGATGTTCACTTTCCTGTTTATTATCTCATGTCTCTCCTCTCTAGACGGTGTTATAAAGGCCCTATGCGTTATGTATCTATGCCTCCAGAGGCTTCTCTCCCACCTCAAACCTGTCTCCTCATGGAGTCCGTAAGCCGCGTCGTTAGCGGTTTCGGGGATCGAGATTATCAGGTCGGCGTCCGCCACTATCTCAGAATACTCTTTACCTAGATTCTTACCGAAAGTCTCCCTGATCTCATAGACAGGCTTATCGGTTCCGTCGAGGATAGAGTCCGGCCTTGCGAAATACGAGAACTCGAAGCTGCAGAGTGCCCTCCTCTCCTTTTTCATCACCTGCCTCCGCTCGACTCCATCCTCTGTAAGGAGTAGGATTTCACCTGGTTTAACCTCAGAAACGTAGTCGAAGCCGTTGATGTCTAAACCTACGGACTCAGAGGAGAAAGCGTAGGCCGTCTTATCCTTGGAAATCCCCATACAGAACGGTCTTATACCGTAGGGGTCTCTTATCGCGAACAATGTGCCGTCGTCTAGGATGCCTGTCAGCGAGTAGGCTCCTTCGACCTGCTCCATGCAGTCTCTCCCGGCTTCGAAGAGGTCGCCTGAATGGTTCAAGCTTTTAATGAGATAGCCAGCGAGTAAAGCTACGTCCGACGTTCCTTCGATCTTTCCCTGTTCCTCTTTAAGGATACTTCTGAGCTGAGGATTGTTCACTATGTTTCCGTTATATGAGATGCCAAGCTTTCTCCCTTTAACCTCTGCGATGAAGGGATGTGCGTCTAGGAGGAGAAACTTCTCATCTTTCAGTCCTGAAGTTCCGTACCTGACGTTACCTATACCCACGTTTCCTGGAAGCCTAGTTAACCATCTCTTTAGGTCTTTCTCTTTGATTTCAGGGATCAATCCGAGGTTTCTGTAAAGATTCATCGATCCGTCGTAGGTTAGGAAGCCATGCGACTCGTGTCCCCTATGGTTCTGGGATAGTAAACCCCAGTAGAGGAGAGGGAAAACGTCTCTTCCCTTATAGTCGTAGACCCCGTATATCCCGCAGTGTTCCTTGATGAAGTCGTCCACCATTTCCTAAAACCCCGTTCTCTCTGCACTCTTTATTAGAGGCTTATATTTATCTAGGATCGGTTTAGCAATCTTCTCGACGAACAGTTCGCATCTTTCAGGTGCGTCGCCGACATGTTTAGACGGCTCTAAAGATTCGTCTATCTCTTCGCTTCTCACTAAGGCTGTTATCTCCGGGTCTCTCTTCAGCATTTCTGGAAGCGGATTCTCTTCTCCAGCCATCACCTTCTCCCAAGCCTTAAAGGAGTGTCTCCTAAGCTTTTCGTGGGCTTCCTGTCTACTCATACCCCTACTAGAGAGTTTCATGAGTATGGCTTCTGTACCAGCGAATGGTCCAAACCTCCTAAGGTTCCTCTTAATCATCTCCGGATACACGTTAAGTCCCTCCAGAACTTCACCGTAAAGTATCAGGCACTCGTCGGCTGCTAGGAAGGCTTCAGGAATGATTATCCTCCTATTCGCCGAGTCGTCTAGTGTCCTCTCGAGAACGGTGCTCGAGGCATTACTCCAAGCTATCAAGGGGAGACAGCCCACGTACCTAGCTAGAGAACACATCCTCTCAGACTTCACGGGGTTCCTCTTAAAAGGCATGGCCGAAGAGCCGACTTGCATTTCACCTATCGGCTCAGAGAGTTCTCCGAAAACCGGTGACTGCAATACCCGTATGTCTAGGGCGAACTTATGTGCGCTCTGAGCCACGCTGGCCAGGGTGGATAGGACGAGATAATCCACTTTCCTAGGATATGTTTGAGTCGACACCAGATAGTATCGAAGATTTAGCCTTCTCATAACCTCTTTCTCCAGCGTCGAAGCCTTCTCAGAGTCGCCGATGAGCAGTGTGAAGCTACTTGCAGTTCCGACGGCCCCCTTAACCCCCTTACCTTTAACCACGTTTTCGAGTAGACTCTCGACCATTAAGATGTCGACCGTTAAGTCTTGAGCGTAGTTGGCGAACCTGTAGCCTAAGGTGGTCGGTTCAGCTGGTTGAAGGTGAGTCCACCCTATGCAGGGTAAATCTTTATACCTTAGGATCTTATCACATAGCAGGTTGAGGCAGTTTAGGATTCTCCCCAAGATTATTTCGAGAGCCTCCCTAAATCGTATGATATCTGCGTTATCTGTGATATCCATGGAAGTGGCTCCGAGATGGAGTTTCCCCCCGCCGACCGGGCACTGTTCAGCGAAAACCTTAAGCTCTGCCATGACGTCATGCTTTATCTTCCTCTCAAGTTCATGGGCTTTATCGATGTCTATATACTCGCGTTTAGCTTTCGACCGTATATCTTCGGCTTCTTCCTTCGATATGATGCCGAAGACAGCCTCCCCATCGGCTAGAGCAGACCAAACTCTCCTCCAAACCTCCCTAGAATGGACTTCTGAGAAGATCCTTCTCATCTCTTCGCTTCCATAACGCCAAGTGAAGACAGAGAGGAAACTGTTGAAATCGAAGGTCTGAGAGTTCATTCAGGTCAACTCCCTCATTAGCTCATCTAAGGTCTTGAGCTTGAAGTCTGAGATACTAGCTTTTCCCGTGATCACACGGTAGGCTCCAACGCACCTCTTCGATACCTCGGCTACCACCGGCCATGGTAGCTCGGGAGCTTCGCCCTCACCTGCAAATCCGACCCTTCTGAGGTACTCCCTAAGGAACTCTTTGTCTAGGCATGAAGCTTCCTGCCTTCTCCCCACGGCATATCTGGAAGAATCCCAAAGACGGGCTGAATCGTGGGTAGGAGCCTCGTCTATCTGTATTAGCTCTCCACGATGTCTGCCGAACTCAAACTTAGCGTCGGCTAAGATTATTCCTCTGCTTTTCGTGTGACTGCTGTAGAACTGGTAGAGTTTCAGAGAAGCCTCCTCCAGGACATTCCACTCCTCTCTAGTTAAGAACTTCCGGTCGATCGCCTCCTTCTTGGTGATCTCGACGTCGTGTCCGACATCACTCTTCGTAGTCGGTGTAAGGATAGGTGTGGACAGCTCTTCTGCCAGCCTTAAACCACTCTCTACCTTCACGCCTGAGAATATCCTTTTACCCCTCTCGTAGGCGCGCCACATCGAGCCGTATATATATCCTCTTACGACCCATTCTATGTCTATCCTATCGGCTTTGTGGACTTTCATGGTTCTCGAGTCTATAGACTCGACGAGATGATTTGGGAACACGTGTTTACTTCTCTTAAACCAGTAGACTGAGAGTAGATGGAGGCTTTCCCCTTTGTGGGGGATAGGTGTAGGTAAGACGCGGTCGAAGGATGAGACTCTATCGGTTGAGAAAATGTATAGATACTCTCCCAGGTCGTATATGTCTCTGACTTTACCCCTCTTCATCAATTTGCTTGAGTCGAAGAGGTTAGACCTCACCACGGTGTCTACGTAGCCTTCTCCCAGCGGGTCTCTGACTCTAACGGTCTCGAACCTCAATGCACTTCACCTACCGCCGCTCTCTTATATTTCTGGTTTGTACCTACATCCATTTTTACCCTCTCCTGCTCTGGTGCGTCTTCCCACTGTCGTATGTAAGAAGGTCTCTGGGAATCGTAAAGTTGAATTTCGCAGGTTGTTTTCCACAGATTCCATAATAACCTTTCATTCTTTCCTGCGCTCTCTTCACACCCATCATCTTTACAACCTTTTTAC
>CAZVJZ010000002.1:0-13724 GCA_964627655.1 uncultured Candidatus Bathyarchaeia archaeon | reverse complement strand
TTCGATTGGTCATTTGCTTGTTTATTTTATTCAATAAATTAAATTTTTTATACATAAACATGTTAAAAGAATTAGTTTAGAGATTTAAAATTTAATCCCTAAAATCTTTAAAGACAGTCTCTAATTATAAGAATTGATATGAAGGCTTTGATATTAGCTGGTGGTTTCGGTACAAGGCTCAGACCGCTGAGTTGCACTAGACCTAAGACACTTTTCCCCGTCGGGAATAGGCCGATTCTAGACTGGACGATAAAGCATCTAGTAGAATGCGGTATAAAGGAGATAGTCTTAGCCGTGAACTATATGGCGGATATAATAATGCATAGATATGGAAACTCGAAGTTTGGAGCTAAGATCCTATACTCCAAGGAAGAGAGGCCCCTAGGAACGGCCGGCCCGATAAAGAAGGCTGCTCCTTTGTTAGGTGAAGAGCCTTTCCTAGTCCTTAACGGAGACATATTCACCGATATAAATTATAAGGAACTGATGGAGGCGCATCTCGAAAATAGTAGTATAGCAACTATCGCTTTGGTCGAGGTTCCGGACCCGAGTAGATATGGAGCAGTACTGCTAGACGGCAACAGAATACTCGACTTTATAGAGAAGCCCAAGGCGTCTAAAGCTCCAAGCAACCTAGTTAACGCAGGGATCTACGCCTTTACACCCGAGATATTCGACTATATAGAGTTAAGTAAGGAGGGTGGAGTATCTATCGAAAAGGAGGTTTTCCCGAAGCTAGCTGAAGAAGGCAAACTTTACGGTAAAGTCTTTAAGGGGCTGTGGACGGATATAGGTAAACCCCGGGACTACTTATATACAAATCGGCTGCTACTGGAGTCTCATTTTGCGAATAACTGGTACGGTGAGGACGTTAAGCTAGGTGTGGACGTCCGGATCGTGAAGCCATCCCTCTTAGGTAACCGAGTTGAAGTCGGGGAGAAATCTGTGATCGGGCCTTATGTGTCTGTAGGGGACAGCGTACATATCGGAAGGGGCGTACGTATCGAGAACTCGATAATCTTCGAGGGAGCTACGATATCCGACTTCTCATCCATAAAGTCCGCTATAATAGGGAAGAACGCCTATATCGGTAGATGGGTAAAGATCGAGGAGGGATGCATAGTAGGTGACCACACACTTATCAAAGATAACGTGACCCTCACTCGGGACGTAACGGTTTGTCCCTCGAAGGAAATATCCGAGAGTATATTAACGTCGACGTCTCTATTATAAACCATTCTTTCCTATTTTACAGCTTGATCGGAGGAAGATTCGTGGGGGTCTTGTTCGGCACAAACGGAATAAGAGGCCTCGCAAACGTCGACCTAACCCCTGAGTTTGCTGCTAAGGTGGGAGTGGCTGTAGGAACATTCTTAGACAGCGGAGAAGTAGTCGTTGGAAGCGACGCAAGATGCACGAGTCCCATGCTGCTTTCGGCTGTAACCAGCGGATTAACCTCAGCCGGATGCAAGGTATACAACGCTGGAGTAGCTCCCACCCCAACCATCCAGTACACGGTGAAGGAGAAAAGGGTCGACGGGGGGATTATAATAACAGCTTCTCATAACCCGCCTGAGTACAACGGAATAAAGGTTTTAGCTGGAGACGGTGTCGAGATCTCCAGAGAAGATGAAAGAGCCGTTGAAAAAATATTTTTCGACGAGAACTTCAGTAGGGCAAGATGGGATCGGGTTAAAGACCCCTCTCCCCTAGAAGGCGTGATCGAAGACTACTTAGCTGGGGTAATGAAACACATAAAGGTCGAAGCCGTTAGAGAGAAGGGATTTAAAGTAGTCGTTGACCCAGCGAACGGTGTAGGCTCCCTCACGCTACCTAAGTTTCTAGATAGGCTTGGATGTAAAGTCTATGTCATAAACGCCGAGTTGGATGGGCGTTTCCCGAGTAGGCCTCCAGAACCCAGACCCGAGAATCTAGGAGAATTAGCTAGGACGGTTAAGGCACTTGAAGCTGATCTAGGTGTCGCCTTAGATGGAGACGCCGATCGTGCGATATTCGTCGACGAGACAGGTGAGATACACTGGGGCGATAAGACGTTCGCTTTGATAGCGAAGTTCTTCTTGATGGAGAACCCTAACTCCACGATCGTGACGCCTGTAAGTTCCTCCTCGATCATAAAGGAGGTCGCAGAGGAGTATGGGGGATCGATAGTCTTCACGAAGGTTGGTAGCGTGGAAGTCTCTCATAAGATGAAGGAGCTGAACGCCGTGCTTGGAGGTGAAGAAAACGGTGGTGTCTTCTACGCTCCCCACATACCTGTAAGAGACGGAACCATGACGACAGCCCTCATCTTACAGATAATGGCGGAATCTGAAAAGAAGCTCTCGGAACTTCTTTCAGACCTACCCGTCTACTTCATCAAGAAAGCTAACGTTAAGTGTCCGAATGAGCTGAAAGAAAAGGTTATGGAAAAGGTTACTAGAGAATTTGAGGCTCTACCTAAAGAAACGGTGGACGGGGTTAAAGCCTTCTTCCCGAACGGTAGCGCCGTTTTGATAAGGCCTAGCGGAACGGAGCCTACTATAAGGATCTATGCTGAAGCTAAAAGTGAAGACGAAGTAAACAACTTGATTTATAGGTATACAGTCTTCCTAGAGAAGGTGATCAAAGAAGTAGGCGTCCTCTAAAAAACATTTTAGGTTTCTCCACCAACAATATTTCGCTTCAACCTTAGTTCTCAGAGTGATAGAGGTTGAATACTCCAAATCTCCAACTAGCCTTAAACGGGCAATCCTCCAAGGTAAAGGTGGGTTTCATAGACTCTAACATGGACGCCATATATCTGGCGTCTCGTCTCGTAAAGGTAGGCTTTAAACTAGCCGTCCTAGACCTCAACGGCGGCTTCACGAAGTCGATAAAGTATGGAGTCTGCGACGAGAAGTTTAGGAAGCCTCTTAAACTCATAGATAGAGGGATTAAGAGAGGCCTACTCTCGGTATCAAACGATAATCTTGCGCTAAAAGACTGTCCACTTATATTCATATTCACAGAAATCGGAGTCGACGAGAAAGGAAAAGCCGACTACCTACCACTAGAGAGATCCTGTAGAATAGCGGGAGACCTGATCCAGAGAGGTTCCATAGTAATAGTTTCCACAAAAGTGTTCCCCGGAACGTCGGAGAAGGTTGTGAAGAAGCATCTAGAAAACCGTTCCGGCATGAAGGCCTCCGTAGACTTCGGTTTAGCTTATGCCTCGTTCTCGGTGGACGAGAGCCCTATAATCCTAGCATCCTCAGATGAAGACAGCCTACATAGGTTGACCAGGTTTTTCGAGGGGGTCACAGGTCGGAGAGTAGTTACAGCGAGTTCGATAGCCGTTGCGGAAGCAGCCTCGTTGCTAGAAACCCTATACCAGAACGTGACTCTGGCGTTCTCCAATGAATCCGCCGACCTTTGTACAGCTATAGGCCTAGACTTCTTAGAGGTTAAGGAGGTCCTCAAGGCTAAAGGTGTATCAAGAATGGTGAACCCAAACTTAACGAATGAAGAGTCTCTCAACTTTTTTCGCAGGATCTTCGACGAGTCTAAGCTCCTAAACTTAAAGCTTAGTTTATCTAAAGCGGCCACTAGGACTAACGACTACGCGGTTAAGAGGCTGCTTAGTTTAATCAGAGCAGGGCTTAAACTATGCAATAAGACCGTTAGGAGGTCGAAGATCTTAATCATGGGCTTCCTGTCTACCACGGGTTTTCTGTATAAGGTGCTCTACAAGAGAGGAATGGACGTGGAAATTTATACATCGGAAAATTCATTTAAATGGATCGAAGATCTAGGTTTAAAGTTTCAGAGCAGCTTAGATAAAGCGTTGAAAGGTAAGGACTGCCTGATAATCTTGTCCGATAAAAGTTTAGAGTCCCTTAAGCTTTGGGAGGTTAAACACCTAGTCGACCAACCAGCCTTAATAGTGGACTTAACTAACAGGTTAGACCCGGAAGAAGCGTTGAAAGAAGGTTTCGTCTATGCCAGTTTGAGTAGAGGGATATTGTCGAGATGAGTAAGCTACAGGTAGGAGTTATAGGAGTAGGCTTCTGGGGTAGAAACCACGCAAGAGTATTCCATGAGCTACCAAACGCTGAGCTAAAGGCCGTATGCGACGTGAATAAAGAGAGAGTTAGGGAGCTGGTCAAGAAATATTCGATTAACGGATATACAGATAGTCAGGAGCTACTGAAAAGAGAGGATGTAGACGCCGTGAGTATATGCACATGGAGCACCGCTCTAGCTAAAGAAGCCGTCAAATCCCTAAACGCAGGTAAACACGTCTTCATAGAGAAGCCTATGGCCATAAACGTCGAGGAAGCCGAGAACGTTGTGGAACTTGCAGAGAAGAACGGTCTATACTTGATGGTAGGTTTTATAGAACGTTTCAACCCAGGCGTGGAGAAGCTCAAGAGCCTTCTAGAGAAAGGTGAAGCTGGAAGCGTGGTTTCAACCCTAAGTAGGAGGGTTTCGAGGTGGCCTGAAAGGATCGGAGACGTCGGGATAGTAAAGGATACGGCGATCCACGAGCTAGACATGCTCTGCTACCTACTTAACGATCTCCCTAGAACGGTGTATGCGCGTGTAGGCTCCTTAAGACATAGAGCCTTCGAGGACTACGCCCAAATAATAATGGGGTTCGAAAACGGAGTTACCGCGCTCGTGGAGACTAACTGGCTGACACCTTACAAGGTTAGAAGGTTGATAGTTACGGGAAGCGAAGCTATACTCTCACTGGATTATATAACCCAGAAGGTCACGATAGAGAAGTCTGGTAAGAGAAAGAGTCTCCCACACCGGTGGAGAGAACCCCTGATGCTTGAGCTGGAACACTTCGTCTCATGCATACTGAATAAAGACGAGCTAAGAACGACAGGTTACGACGGGTTAAGAGCCTTAAAGATAGCGGAGGCCGTTTTGGAGTCCTCCAGAAAGAATGAGGTCGTTAAAACAGAGATGACTTAAGCAATCTAGAGACCTTGATTGAATAAGTGCCGCTGTCTTTGGGGTCTAAACCTTAAATTGGCTTCTTCTTAAACGTCCGTTAAGTGGAATACTGATTAATCCTCCTACCGTTTCTATGTTTTTCTTCCTTCTTTGCCGCTGAGGTTGAAAGGCTTACCGTTAAGCAGTATCTTTTGAGGAATCTTCTCCCTCCATTTCCGGAGGAAACTTAGCTCCTCCCTTTCATCCCTTAACTCGTCTGGAAGAAGCTCCGGTATCTCATCCCTGATCGGATACCACCTCAAACACTTCGGGCAGACTATAAGCCCCTCCACTATCTCATCTTTCTCCTCGAAGACGTAGAGTTCCAGCGGATAATACTTATCGATCGGGCAGGCCAATAAGTCCATAAGCCTTCTCTTTATAGGAAACCCCTCCTGCTTAACAGCTAGAAATGTTGTCGAAAGGACGATTTGAACCTTCCGGAAGAAAAGATAGAAGAAATGAAGAGTTCTAAAATTTAAAGCGGAGGAAGAACTATCTGTAGGTTATTCAATCTAAACTACCATCAACCTCCAGCGCTAGATCTTACTGTTGAGAAGCTGAACTACTTTAAGCAACTCACCGGAACTTATAAAGGAAGCTAAAGGGTCTACTCACAAGGAAGAATAAATTTTTATATCTCTCCAAAAGGGATCTCTCGAAGAAGCTTAGGAGACGGTTAAATGACCGTGGACGAAAAGAAGCCTGGTTTCTTATCGAAGGTTTGGAAGGTTGGTCTACCTTTACCTTCCTCTATTCTGTTAGAGTGGTCGATCATGACCCTAATCATAGCTCTAGCCGTAATGATCAGGCTACTTCCACTTAGATGGGGTTTCTACCTCTCAGAGTTTGACCCATACTTCCACTACAGAGCTTCTCAGCATATAATTAAAAACGGCTTCTTCTCTCTAGCGAGCTGGCATGACACGATGGGCTGGTACCCATACGGTAGAGATGTAGCCAAAATATATCTCCCCGGACTAGCTATGACTACAGTCTCCCTATACTACGTTCTGAACTTCATAGGGATCTCCATTTCACTGTTTAACCTGTGCGTGATATTCCCTGTTATAATGGCTGCCATAGCATGTATCGTGATATACCTTCTGGGGAGGTATATCGGAGGTAGAAGTGTAGGGCTCTTAACGGCCTTCTTTCTAGCGTTGAACGCCTCATATATTTCGAGAACTTCTCTAGGCTTCTTCGACGATGAAACTATAGGTGTACTAGGTATAATAGTAGTGTCCTACCTCTTCTTGAAGGCTATAGATGAAGATCGTGAGCTGAAGTCTACGGTTTTATACGCCTTAGGTGCTGGTTTAACCTTAGGCTATATAAGTGCCTCGTGGGGAGCTGTTAGATACCCGATAGACCTGATAGCCCTATACGTCTTGGTGCTTCTATTCATGAGGAGATACTCGAGTAAACTACTTGTAGCCTCGACCGTAACGTATGCCGTAGCCTTCTCGATAGCCGTGAACGTGCCGAAGCTGGGCTTAGGTTTTCTGACGGAAGCCTCGAACATACCTGTCTACATCGTAATATCGTTGCTGGTCTTAACAGAGCTGCATAGAAGGTTTAAGCTCTCAAGAAAGGCTCCTGTGTTTCTGCTTGGGGCGGCTACCATCTTGGTAATAGCAGTTTTATTGGCCTCGTTCTATGGGCTTATCAGGCTTCCTGCGGGGAAATTTGTAAGCGTGGTTTTACCGTTCGGGAGAAGTAGGAATCCTCTACTGGAGTCGGTAGCAGAACATAAACCATCAGCTTGGGGTAACTTCTATGTAGACTTAGGCATAATAGTGTTCTTGTTCTCCCTTGGAATCTACTTTGCAGTGAAAGATCTTACAAACAAAAACCTGTTTCTCTTGATCTATGGGTTGACATCTCTATATTTCTCCGCTTCTATGATCAGGCTAATGTTGATAGCTGCTCCGGCGTTCTGCTTGCTGTCAGCGTTTGGCGTAGTGAAACTCCTGAAACCTTTCTTCATCGAGCTGAGGGAACTTAAGTTGTTTTCTGTTCGAAGAAGGTTTCGAGCTATACGGATAAGTAAAGAGTATCATCTAACAGCTATAGTTCTGGTGTTCCTCCTCCTGACGGTAAATTATGCATTCCCGGAACCTCGGGTATACCTTTCCGCATATACGCCGACCACCATAGCGGCTGCAAGCCTCCCCGTTAAACTTACTACGGCAGTCCCCGACTGGCTGCTTGCTCTAAGCTGGATGAGAGATAATCTGCCTCCAGACGCTGTCGTAGTGAGCTGGTGGGACTATGGATACTGGATAACGACGTTAGGAAACCATACCACAGTCGTCGATAACTCTACGTTCAACACTACACAGATCCAAAACGTAGCTCGTATGTTCATGTCTAACGAGACCGAAGCCCTTAAGATTCTGAGGAGGTATAATGCAACACATGTAGTAGTCTTCACGACCTTCTATAGTGACGGTAGAGACATCGGATGGGGAGACGAGGGTAAATGGATGTGGATGGCCCGTATAGCCGGCTTGAACGAATCCAGCTTTGGCAGATATGCTCAAGGTTCTTGGCAGTGGAACGACCTAGGAAAAAACACTACGATCTATAAGCTGATGAACTATGCGAGAGCTCGATGGCTCGGTATGCCTTCTACTCCGCCCGAGTTCTTCCAGCTAGTCTACACGTCTCCAGGAACAACTTTCATGATCGGGAACAGACACTGCGTAATCCTTGTCTGTATATATAAAGTTAATTACCCGACATAGCGAATGGAGGCTGGAGGGGTTCTAAGTCTTTGATCTTTAAGAGGGCTAAAGATTACCATAAACCCGGAGAGCCTGAAGTTCCAAACGGGCTGGGCGTAGTTTACGTTCTAGGTAGTTCAGCATATCTCTTCTTACTATACTTCTTCGACGTAAACAGTGATGAAGCCTTAACCTTAGCCGCATGCATACTGTTCGGTGGCTTCATGGGGCTTTTCGACGACTGGGTGGACCTTAGATGGCGCTATAAAGCCTTAACCCCGTTGATAGCATCGTTGCCCTTGATTGCGATGCGTAAGGGAGACACGATGATGGCGACCTACCTCTTCGGTAAAATAGACTTTGGAATCTACTTCTATCTGGTCATCGCCCCACTGATAGTGACCGTGACGACGAACACTGTGAACCAGCTCGGCGGACTGAACGGGCTGGAAACCCTCTGCCCTTCAATCGTCATGACAGGCTTGATGGCAGTCTCGCAAAAAAGAGTCCTACTGATCGTTCCCTTAATAATCCTGCTCCTGCTTGCATACTTCAATTATAAGGGTAAACTGTTTGTCGGAAACGTGGGAAGCTTCTCGGTCGGGATGACCTTAGCCTCGTTCGCTATACTATCGAACATAGAGCAAACCCTCGTGATAGCGATCTCCCCATACATAGTAAACTCGCTCCTGATACTAGGCAATATTCTGCTTTTTGGGAGGAGAGCCGAACTAATCTTGAAGGATGGCTATTTAACCTCAAACAGTATAAGAAGCCTTCAGACCTTAATAGCGTATAAGAGGAGGCTGACAGAACACCAGCTAGTCTTAACATGCTCCCTTATACTATGTTTAACTACTTCTTTGGCGGTGGTGGTATGGAGTTTAACCTGAAAAGAATACTCGTGACGGGAGCTGGTGGACCGGCAGGCGTGAACTTCACGTTATCGCTGAAGCTAGTAGACCGGAAGGAGGTCTATATAGTCGGGGCAGAAGCTAATAAGTATCATATACACATGGCAAAAGCCGATAAGGTATATCTCACGCCGAAGGCTGAGGAGACGAGCTATATAGAGGCGATAAACCAGATAATAGCGGAAGAGAAAGTCGAGCTAGTCTATCCCCAACCGGATATAGAGGTTCGAGTGATCTCTGAAAACAGGGAGAAGATCTCCGCTAGAGTATTCCTTCCATCTAAAGATACTATAAGAATCTGTCAAGATAAACTAGAAACGGTTAAGGTTCTCGAGAAGAAGGGTCTTCCAGTGCCAGAGACTATCGAGATCAGAGGAGAAGACGACCTTAAAAAGGCATTCGAGGTTCTAAAGAAGCCTATATGGATAAGGGCTACACGAGGTGCAGGCGGAAAGGGAAGTACGCCGGCCTCAAGCCTAAAGGCGGCCTCTGCATGGATACGCTACTGGAAGCTTCGAGACGAGAGATTGAAGTTTATAGCTCAAGAGTATCTTCCTGGAAGAAACCTTGCGTTTCACGCTATCTTCCGCGACGGTGAACTCGTAACTTCGATGGCTAGGGAAAGGGTCGAGTACATATACCCTAGTCTCTCGCCGAGTGGGATAACAGGTACGCCTGCCGTACAACGAACTATACACTCGGAGAAAGTGAATAAGATAGCGGAGGAGGCGGTCTTAGCTATAGACCCTGAATATAACGGTATAGCTTCAGTCGACCTAAAGGAGGATGCTGAAGGAACCCCGAGAGTAACAGAGATCAACCCTGGAAGAACGTTTACGACCTCCTTCTTCTTCAGCTACGCCGGAAAACTCTTATATCGAGAGCTTTCGATGCCGGTGAGCTGGTTCGCAAACATACCATACCTGTACCTAAAGGTCGCTTATGGAGAGGATCTTCCACCGCTGAAAAAGTATAACATCTTACCAGCAAACATCTACTGGATAAGACATATAGACATACCTGGAAAGATCGTCATCGACGGTAAAATAGTGAGTGAAATGTACTATACACCGTTCGATGAGTGACTTTTACTTCAGAGGCACATACATAGAAGACCTTGAAGCACCGATTCCTGGAGTGCCATGCTTCACAGGCTTATTTGTTATCGCAAACTCGCCGAGGTAGTGGCCTATCATCTCAGGCTTTATGTCGACGGGAACGAACTCCTTACCGTTGTGAACAAAGATCCTTAATCCGACCATCTCAGGTAGGATTATGGCATCGCGTGCATGGGTCTTTATCGGTTTACTTCCATCGTCTTTATTCCTAAGTCTCTCTCTTATCTTCTCTAGGAGTTTCCTCTGTTCGTGGGTTAGCCCCCTACGTAGACTTCTCCTCATTCTTGAAGGCAACAGATGTATAACCTCGTCCATAGACATGCTGTGTAGTTCTTCGAGCGTATACCCTCTATACGTGAATTCCCTCGGCATCTCTCCACCTCACGTACAAGAGAAGAAGCATCTAATTTAAGTTTACCTCCTTCTTCTACGCTTCTTACCGGTGCTCTTAGCTGCTATCAGACCCACCTTCTGTCCTGGAGGAGCGTTCCTTGAGACTGTAGTGACCTTTCTAGCGCCACGCTTACTGCTTCCGTATGGATGTGAAGCGGCGACCATAGCTCTCCCCCTGGTCCTAGGATACTTATGTCCCTTCGCTCTCATCAGGTGATATTTCTTACCAGCCTTCAGCAGAGGTTTATCTAACCGCCCTGAACCGGCTACCACCCCTATAGTTGCGCGGCAGCTATCCTTAAGAACCTTCGTTTTACCAGACGGGAGCTTAACTATTGTGCCTTCTTCAGTATGCGAAACCACTGTCGCGTAGGCCCCTGAAGATCTAGCTAGTTTACCTCCACTTCCAGGTCGAACCTCGACGTTGCAGATGATGGTTCCTTCAGGTATTCTGCCTAAAGGTAGGACGTTCCCGATCTCGACCGGAGCGTCAGGCCCGATCTTTATGGTCTGCCCTTCATATACGCCCTCAGGAATGACCGTATAGTATCTTTCACCGTTACTTAACTCGACACATGCGAGAGGTGTCCCACGCCCGCGTTCATGCATGAGCTCGAGAATCTTCCCATCGATGACGGAGAACTCTTTCTCGAAGTAGAGCATCGGATAGGTGACAGGGGCTATCTTGCCCGACTTAGCCGCCTTAAAGGTCGGTGTACCTCTACCTCTCCTTTGGACTCTGATCCTCTTACCCACGTTCCATCGCTCCTACAGTATGCCTAGCTTTATGGCTACGTCCGCCGCTTTATATGTTGGCTTTAGCTTGACGAAGGCCTTTTTAAGGCCTTTAGGTGTTATGCATGTGTTGACCTTTTCGACCTTAACGTCATACAGCTCCTCTACAGCCCTCTTAACCTCACTCTTATTCGCCTTCCTATCGACGATGAAGACAAGCTTATTCTGTGTTTCTATAAGCCTACTAGCTTCCTCGGTCATCAGGGGGTATAGAATTATCTCGTAAGCCTTCATTTCGTGAGTCCCTCCGTCAACTTTTGGAGTTCCTCGATAGCCGAGGAGGACCATAAGGTAAGTCTTCCGGGATGGGATCCAGGAGCCAAAACCCCGACGTTTAAGCTGGTAACCCTCACCACATCGACTCCTGGAAGGTTCCGCGCAGCCCTCTCTATGCCGTCGCTCTCCTTAACCACTATGAGCGGGCCGACAGCCTCCTTAAAGGCTCTACCCCTCATTTTACCTCTACCGGCGCGTAGTTTTCTGCTCTTCTTAACCCTTAGTACATCGGGCCAGAGACCCAGATTCATGAACGTCTCCTTAACTTCTCTAGTCTTCCTCAGTTTCTCGACTTCACTTATGGCTACGACCGGTATCTCCAAAACTTGGTCTATCAAGTGTCCTCTAGCGGCTACAAGTTCCTTAGATGCTGTCGCAGCGATCGCCGAGAACAACGCAAGCCTCTTCTCCTTCTTCGGTATACGCTTCACTATCTTCTTTTCCGGAGTCGGTGGGTGAGTCGTTCTGCCACCGACAGCGAACGGTATCAAAGCCGCTCGCATACCCCCCTTTATTCTCGCAACCCTAGCTACCCCATGTCCTACTCCGATCGACTCCGCCGTAGTCCTCTTTCCAGCCATAGGGTCTCTGCCTTGAGGCTGGAACTTCTTGGATAACTGTGCTAGAAAAGCTCGCTTAATAACTATCGGGCGTAGAGGTGTAGTAAATACTTGGGGGAGCAGGATTTCTCCGGCAACTTCACCTTTAAGGTCATATACGTGAGCCTTAAGATCGTTCATTTCTTATCACCCCTGCTTAGACTCTAGAGAAATGTACGTGACTTCTGGCATTTGAACGATCCCTGCTTTAGGCGGACGAGCCGGATACCTCAGTCTAACCAGACGCTTCACAGGTCCAGGGACGCTTCCCTCGATCAACACGTAGTCTCCATGAACCAGACCGTAATTTACGAACCCGCCTTTAGGCGTCACCTCACTGCCGTCTGAACCTATCTTAAGGATAAGTTTGTTATACTCGATCCTCTGGAAATAGCCCATCTGGCCGGGTCTAGGAACCGTGTACACAACCCTCGCTGGATGCCATGGCCCGATAGCCGCTACCCCTCTCTTAGTCTTGCGTGACTTGTGAGGAAGGATCTTTATTCCAAAACGCTTTACAGGCCCTTGAAAGCCTTTTCCCTTCGTGATCGAAATGACGTCTACTAGAGATCCCTCCTTAAAGACGTCTGAAACTGAAAGTTCTTTGCCGAATAACCCTTCAACGTACTTCAGTTGTTCCTCCACCGTTCCGCCTCCGATCTTAATCTCCATCAATTCAGGCTTCTTCTTCGGCACAGAAGTCAGCCTCGGTTGGGTGGCGGCGAGGATCCTCACTTCAGAAATTCTATCTATATAACCCTCTAATTTTTCTATCCCTTCTTCCCTTGGCTTCTTCGGTAGAGTGAAAAGCCTCGCTAGGTCCCTCGATAAGTCTTTACTCCAAACCTCTGTTAGAGTCTTTAATCCGTCGTAGGTCCTCTCATACACCCTAACCGCGTAAACCTTCATCGGAGGGGTCTCTAAAACCGTAGCGGCCTTAAAGATCTCTCTTCCGTAGTCAGGAGACCCCTCGACCTTATTTATGTAGAATACGTGAGTCATACCCGCCTTATAGCCTGCAAACCCTAAGGGAACAGGGCCATACTCCACGCTAGGCCAATACCTGATCCTACCTATATGTCTGGAGGCCCTCCCCCTAGGTAGGAAGGCTAGTGAACCTCTCCTCGGAGCACTCTTTTTTCTATGCCCCATCTCTAACCTCTTCTTTAACAGTCTTTAAGGCTTTACCTTCTCAAGATGATGAATAATATGTAGTTATAAATGTTGCGAATTCGGAATATAAATTCCACTGAGGTGTAGAGCTAGATTATAACCATCAAGCTTAGCATACATGGCTTATCGGTGGTGGAAGTCTACACCAAATCTTTAATAGCACTAAATCATCCTTCTTTAGAGGAGACTAGTTAATCGGGAAAGGTGATAGGCTTGGAGTTTTATGAGGTGATAAGAACCCGTAGAAGCGTTAGGTCATACAGCCCTAAACCCATACCTGAAGATAAGCTAAGAAGGGTTCTAGACGCCGCTAGGGTCGCCCCTTCAGGCGCAAACAGACAGCCATGGAAGTTCATCGTAGTTAGAAACGAAGACTTAAAGAGAAAGGTTGCTGAAGCTTGCAACCATCAGATGTTCATCAGCAAAGCACCGGTCGTGATAGTGGCTTGTGGACGTGACATCGGCTACAACAGGGGAGGTTACATGGGAAGCTTGAGTATGGTGATGGACGTAACGATAGCCATGACGCATCTGGTCTTGGCGGCTAGGGCAGAAGGCCTCGGAACATGCTGGATAGGAGCATTCAACAACGAAGAATTAAAGAAGATCTTGGAAATCCCGCCTGAATACAACGTCGTAGCGATAACTCCGCTAGGATATCCGAAGGATGAAGCCTTCACCCAATCCATGAACAGGAAGAGCTTAGAAGAAATAGTCTGCTATGAAAAATTCGCTTGACTCGAT
>CAZVJZ010000001.1:0-41675 GCA_964627655.1 uncultured Candidatus Bathyarchaeia archaeon | reverse complement strand
TCGCTGAAACCCATCTTCCTAGCGAACCTTCTATTTCCGTCTAAGATCACCGCTAGATGCGATGGGATCTCTCCTCTCTTAACTTCCCTCTCCAAGTAGCTTTCATAAACCCGATAGACGGGGCGTAACATAAAACGAGTTAACGGCGTTAACATCTTCGACCTCTATCGTCTATAGTCGCTGATCACATTAGAAAGACAACATATAAATTAAGTTTTATCTTAGGAAACCGTTAAGGAAAGGGTTAAAGCTTTAATGCTTAATTCTAACTCTATGGTTTAGTGTGGTCGAGTTGGATAAGTCAGAGCGTCTCCAGCTGGTGTTGAGAAACGTCGAGGAAGCGGTGACCAAAAGTGAGCTAGAGCGGATTCTAGAGGAGAACCCGCATCCGCGTGCTTACTGGGGTTTCGAGTGCTCAGGCCTCATGCATATAGGTATGGGTTTAGTCTGCGGGTCGAAGATAAAAGACATGATAAAGGCTGGTTTCGAGTTCATAATCTACCTGGCAGACTGGCATTCATGGATAAACAACAAGCTAGGCGGAGATATGGAGAAGATAAGGATCTGCGGCGAATACTTCAAGGAATGCTTCACAGCCCTAGGTGTAGACCCGTCTAAGGTGAAGTATATCTGGGCTTCAGACCTAGTGGGAGACGAGGGCTACTGGGAGAAAGTCATAAAGATCGCTAAGTCCGTCTCTCTCCAGAGGGTTTGGAGAGCCCTACCTATCATGGGGAGAGAGATGAACCCATCAGACATAGAGGCTGCTTGGATCTACTATCCATGCATGCAGTCGGCGGACATATTCCATATGGAGCTGGACGTCGCCTGCGCAGGAATGGACCAGAGGAAGGCCCATATGTTAGCCAGAGATGTCGCAGAGAAGCTAGGCTGGAGGAAGCCCTCCTGTATCCATACGCATCTACTCCTAGGGCTTCAGGGTCCGTCAAGGTCGGAGAAAAGGTTCGACGAGGATGCAAGACTTAACGTTCAGATAAGCTCCAAGATGTCTAAGAGTATCCCTGAAAACTGCATATTCGTCCACGACAGCCCCGAGGACATAAAGAGGAAGATAAGGAATGCGTACTGTCCACCAAGAGAGGTCGAAGGTAACCCTATACTCGAGATCGCTAAGTACATAATATTCGCTGAAGAGGGAAAGCTAACGGTGGAGAGGCCGGAAAAGTATGGTGGGCCGGTAAGCTTCAACAGCTTCTATGAACTCGAAAGAGTATACCTCAAAGGTGACCTACATCCTCTAGACCTCAAGCTAGCGGTCGCTGAGTCCATAGGGAAGATACTTAAGCCTGTTAGAGACCACTTCAACAAGCATCCTGAAAGACTTGAGGAGATGATGAAGATAGAGGTGACCCGCTGAAGAACGTTCACCTCCATCTCTACCTGATAGAAATATGATAAGTACTTAAAGTCGGATAACGTTAATATCTTAAAAGGAAGAAGTAATTAACATAATCGTTTGTTAGAGGAATGTTGAAGATGGGTCCGTCTCAAACCCTTACTGCTAAATATATAATTAAAGCTAAATTCGAAGTTGAAGGAGTGGTCGAGAAGCCTGACATTATAGGAGCGGTTTTCGGTCAAACCGAAGGCTTATTCGGTCCTGAATTAGACCTTAGAGAACTACAGAAATCCGGTAGGATAGGGAGGATCGAGATAGAGCTGAAATCGAAGGGTGATAGAACTTACGGGAGGATAATAATCCCGACGAGCCTAGATAAGGTTTCCACAGCTATCATAGCAGCAAGCATAGAAAGCATAAACAGGGTAGGCCCATGCGCCTCCAAGATAACACTCGAGCGTATAGAGGACGTCAGAGAGGCTAAGAGAAAACAGATAATCGAGAGGGCTAAAAAGATACTCCACGACTGGACTATAGAGAGTCTGCCGACGGCCGAGGAAGTCTATAGGGAGGTTTCTGAAACTTTAAGGACTGCAAGGGTCGAGAAGTATGGTCCGGAAGAGCTCACCTGCGGGCCTGAAATAGACTCCGCTAAGGAGATAATCATCGTGGAGGGTAGAGCCGACGTCATAAACATGCTGAAATGCGGCTACCAGAACGTGATAGCGCTTGAAGGAGCGAAGATCCCAGAGACCATAATAAAGTTAACCAAAGAGAAGGAGGCTACGGCTCTGCTGGACGGAGATAGGGGAGGCGACCTGATTCAGAAGGAGCTGCTTCAAGTCACGAACGTGAAGTATATAGCTAGGGCTCCTAAAGGGAAGGAGGTCGAGGAGTTAGCCCCAAACGAGATAGCCGAAGCACTTAGAAACAGGAAGCCTGTCGAAGAGTTATATAGGGAAGCCCGCAGGAAGGTCGGAAGGAAGCTCGTGCCGAAGAAGATAGTGGAGATAGCGAAGGAGATCGAGGGAACCCTCGAGGCGGTCCTTCTAAACGAGAAGCTCGAGGAGGTTGGAAGACTGCCTGTCGGGGAGCTAGCCGAGAAACTTAAAGAGATGGAGGGTGTGGAGACCATAGTATTCGACGGCGTGATAACTCAGCGTCTAGTGGACATAGCTGAGGAGAGGGGTGTTAAGTACATAGTCGCCGGGAGGATCTCGAACGTCGTTAAGCAGCCCCTTAATATGCATCTAATAACCTTCTCAGAGATCTATGGGTAACAGCCCGCTTTATATCGACGCCGAAGACCTTCAGTATCCTCTCCACAGGAGGTATTATCTGCTTCGATATGTAGTATTCTATGTCGATGTCTTCGATCGAAGCTAGATTGTATGGGACAGCCCTCTTGTAGATCGGACCTGAACCTGAGACTATCACGTAACCTACTTTATCCCCCGGATAGACCGTCCATCCCTTACCGATAAGTATCTTGGCAGCCTCTATATGTGGAGCGTTGACCTTATACTCCTCGATAGGTCTCGTGATGGACTTCCAGATCACAAGGTCTCTCAGCGGGATCCTCCGCTCTCTAAGTTTAGATACATACTCGACCACGAAGTCTCTAGCCTTATCTGGAGACTTCTCTTTCAGAATTATCCTTAAAACCTCCTCTTGAACCTTCTTAGCCGCTTCAGTCCAGTCTCCACGCACTATCTCGAAGCCCACATAGTCCATCCTCCCGTCCTCCAGTAGACCGCAGTACCTCTTCTTAGCCTCCGTGAAGAGTACCCTAACGTAGACCTTGTCCGGCCTTAACTCTAAACCTAGCTTCTCCTTAACCATACTCAAGAGCCTGTTTATTTTCTCTTCATCGTACTCCACGAAGACGCTATCCGTGTCCCCGTAGATCACGTTCAGGCCTAGCTCCCTAGCTAACTCGAGAGTGCTTCGGATGGTGTGTCTACCCCACGCCGTGGCTGCTTCAGCGACAGGCTTGATGTACCATCTGGCACCGAGCCAACCGGCGTAACCATAAACAGCGTTTGTGATAACCTTTATCGCCTTCTGTCTTGCATCGTAAAGCCTGTAGCTTGGACTCTCCACCGCTAAGCTTTTAAGTTTAACCCGCAGTTCATCTCTCGCCGAGATAAGCCTCTCCAGAATCTTCTTATATATGCCTGGAGGCTCCTTCAGAAACCTATGTCCGACCTCAGGGGCCACGTAAACTTTCTCTTCCGGAACCTCTACTCCAGGATCCACATACGTGTCCGGAGATATGTTATATTTTATCATTATGTTCGGGTATAGAGACTTAAAGTCTAGGACTGCGATATTTTCATGTAACCCTTTCTTCGGAGTTAATACCATCCCGCCGGCGTATGGGAAGTATCTTCTTTCCACCTTCTTCGGCACGAGTTCACCAAACTTCCTCGCCTCTCTTATCAGGAGCCATTCGACCCTGAAGCCTACAGCTGCGGAGCCTACGTAATCCATCGGGATGCCTACTATGTTCGCTAGCTGCATCGAGTAGTCTAGGATCTTATCTGCTATGCCCATAACCTTTCTCGCCCTGTCCATCGAGAATAGCAGCAGTTTAGAGCGCTTCGCCGGGTCGTCCCAATACCTAGCGAACTCCATCTCCTCTATCGGTTCCGCCTCGCCGCCTCCCGTCACCCCTAAAAACTCGGCGAAGTTCTCTAAAGTCTTAACCTTAACCTCCCCGAACTCCTCGACGTAGTCGAGTAGGTCCAAGTTTATCCTGCCGGTAACAGATACGTGGCCGTAAACGCTTCTGTGAGGAATGCTCTCTGTCCTCCCCACGTATAAGTTCACTCCGTTCCTAGCAGCCCTCTCGATCAAGTAGTCCCAGTATTTGCTGTTCGTCGCGTAACCGGCGATTATGTCTGGGTCAAACTTCTTCACGAAGTTCACGAAAGACTCGATCAGACCTTTCTCGCCGCTTTTGTTCAGGGAGAACTGCTCGCTTCTTCCGTCGCTCGTGACCAAGGATATTATAGCTATAGGGTCTCTCTGGGGGAGTGGTTCTCCGACTGTGCTGTAACAGACGACCGAGAAGGCCAGCACCTTCAAATCTGGGTTTTCGTAGAGCTCGAGCTGTGTGAAAGGTGGTTTAGCTAGGTAAACAGCGTCCACCCTGACTCCCTCCCAGCCTTTCAGCTCCTCAACTTCTATCTCGTACCAGCTACATGGCCTCAAATTCCTGTCTATCAGGTACTTTGCTGTAAACCTTATATCGTCCTCGAGCACCTTCTCGACTTTACCTGTCTTCAAGACCTTCTTAACGTGTTCTTCGGTGGCGTCTGGATTCGTGTAGGTCACCTTTACGGCGTCCACTGGTTTCCCGAAATACCTCATCTCGCAAGCTTCCAGCCCGACTATATCTCGCATCAACTCCTCATCAGACTTAGCCTCCTCGATTATCTCCTTAGGGTCTACCCCATCTTTCGGTATGCAGTAGAAGTAGGGTCTGAAGCTCTGGTCGATGATGAGTATCCTCTTACCCTCTCTATCTATACCCCAAACCCAGACCTCTGGAACGCCTTCTCTAAACTCATAGTTAACGTCTAGAAGCCAGAAGGCTTTCCTCATATAACCCAACCTTCACTCTTTATGTTTAAGGGGGGGAATCTATTAAAGTTTAAAGTGGAGCTCGACGGAACCTTATAAATCTATGTTCCGCTTAGATGGAGCTAGTGTCGAGGTTGAAGATAGAGGGGTATAGAGAGTTTCTTGTGAAGTGGAGGGAAGGAAAGAGGAGGCTTAGCTTAAAGCTTATACCGGAAAACGAAGAGGACCTCTGGCACCTATACAACCTGATCGAAGCCGGAGACTTAGTTCACGCTCGGACGTCGAGAACGGTTAAAGCAGACGAAGCATACTCTCGGCCTAAGAAGGGTAGAAGAGTAAGCCTAGACCTTACGGTGGAGGTCGAGAAGGTTGCTTGGGACAGGTTCTCGAACAAACTCAGGGTTCACGGAGTTGTGAGGGAGGCGCCGGAGGAGTTTAACGTCGTAGGCTTCCACCATACCCTCAGCCTAGCGGTCAATAAACCTTTCATCTTAGCCAAGAAGAAGTGGAGGAAACATCATATCGACAGGCTTGAGCTATCGATGAAGGCTAGATCGCAACCTGTCGTGGTGCTGTCTATAGACGATGAAGACTTCTGTATCGCCGTCGTCAGAGAGTTCGGGATAGACGTTAGAGTGGAGGAGAGGGTGAGGCTTCCGGGTAAACTAGAAGCCGAGCACAGGGAGAAAGCTAAGAACAACCTATTCAAGAAGGCGTCTGAAGCGCTTGAGAAGGTCATCCGTGAGGTAGGGGGAAAAGCCGTAGTCATAGGTCCAGGCTTCATCAAGAACGAGTTCGTAGAGTTCGTGAAGAGGCGGTACGTGAAGGTAGCCGAGGATATAGTGGACGTTAAAAGCGTCAACAGCGCCGGTTTAAGCGGGGTACGGGAGGCTCTCAGGTCAGGCGTTCTCTCTAAAGCTTTCAGTGAGATAAGGTTATCTGTAGAGATGGAGGCTCTACAAGATGTTTTAAAGAGGCTCGGAAAAGGTAAAGGAGACGTGGCTTACGGTATAGAGGACGTGGAGAGGGCTGCCGAGTCCGGAGCGATCGACAGGCTACTGGTCTTAGACTCCTACTTCAGGGAGTCTTCTGAAGACCTGAGGAGGAGACTGGAGAAGATAATGGGCTACGTCGAAGAGAGGGGTGGAAGTGTCTTAATGGTGTCTGTGAGGAACGAGGCGGGCTTACAGCTTAAGTCTCTAGGCGGGATAGCGGCTACTCTACGTTACTCCATAGCTTAAAGCCCTAGACATTACCTTAAAGACTTCAACCTTCTACGGACGGCCGGATTTTCCTCAGCAAGTCTCTTCAAAGCCAGCTCGAAAGTCTCGTCTGGGGCTAACTCCCTCTGGACGAAGATACCGGTTCTTCCTATATCGTCTCTCCTGAGAAGTATGCGAACCCTGTTCCTGACGACTTCAACCGGTATCTTGAGGACTTTAGCAGCATACTCCTCGTTCCCTACTATCGAGCTTTCTAAGTGTCCCCTACTGGTGGGCTGTATGAGCATTAGACGTTTATCCACACCGCATACACGTTTTCCCTCTCGAAGGGTCTGTAGGTCAGCTTCTCCGCCGAACCTGTACAAGCCTCTTTCGACCGAACGCATCCTCACGAGAGGAAACGAGACGGAGAGTCTCTCATCGATCTCTAGAACGCCTTTAATCGCGTATTGGGGGGTCGCCTGAACGATCAGCCTCCTCATGGGCTTTATGTCCGCTGCTTCTAAGGCTGTTTCGAGGACGAATGAGGATGGAGGGTTATAGACGAATATGTCTACGTCACTGTTTTCGCTTACGTCTCCACGGGCAACGCTTCCGTAAACTATGGAGGGAATGTTGAACCTGTTAAGCTTCTCCATTAAGTCGACCGCTGAGTTCCTCAGCTCGCCGAGTAGCCTCCAGCGCGCCTCGTCGTAGATAACCTCTCTGACTTCACCCTTCTTTGCCACTTTCTTCGCCATGAGACTTCACCGGTAAACCGTAAGACGATCGCTTAACACCTAAAACGCAGCAGACCATTTAAAATGATCCTCTGCCCTATAACATGCAAGGGCTGACCTGTTCTAAAACGGTTTTAGGAAGGGGAAGCTTTGTCGAAGTGCAGCGTCTGCGGGGAGCGTGAAGCTATATACTTCAGGGCCTATTCAGGTGAACGTCTATGTAAGAGATGCTTTATAGACTCTGTGCGTAGAAAAGTCCGAGTGGCGATCTCGACCTACAAGATGTTTGAGCCTGACGATCGGATAGGGGTAGCTCTCTCTGGAGGTAAAGACAGCTTAGTTCTCCTCCACATACTAAGCGAGATCGAGGAGAGGTTCCCTAACTCTGAGGTCGTGGCGATCTCCATAGACGAGGGAATAAAAGACTACAGGGACGAAGCTTTGAGGATAGCACGGGATGCTTGCAAAAAGCTCGGTATACCACATAGGATATTCTCTTTTAAGGATCTCTACGGATACACCCTAGATGAGATGGTGCAGGCTTTAAGAGGCTCAGGAGGCGGCCTCACACCCTGCGCTTACTGCGGAGTTTTTAGGCGTAAAGCCCTAAACTTGGCGGCCAGAGAGATGGGGGTAGATAAGCTGGCTTTAGCCCATAACCTCGACGACGAAGCTCAGACAGCTATCCTCAACCTGATACATGGGGATGTCCTCAGGCTTCTCAGGGTGACGCCTTCGGTTAAGGTTAGACACCCAAAGTTCGTTCAGAGGGTTAAGCCTTTATGCCTAGTCCCTGAGAAGGAGACCACACTGTGGGCGTATCTGAACAAGATAGAATTTCAGAGCAGTCCATGCCCATATGCAGGCGAAGCCTTAAGGAACGACGTCCGGCAAACGCTAAACCGGTGGGAGGTCAAGCATCCTGGAATCAAATACACGATCTTCCATTCATCGCAGAGGCTCGTGAGACTTCTCGAAGCTAGTCTAGGAGAGGTTGAACTGAACGAATGTGAAGTATGCGGGGAGCCTACTTCAGGCAGGATCTGTAAAGCCTGTAAGCTGCTACAGAGACTGAAGGGAAAAGGCTAGTTGAGCCCGATCGTTCCTAGGGAACCTAAAAGCTTTTAGGCTCCAGTCGAGATAAAGACCTCCTACTGGAGGCCGACGGATTGACTTTGAAACGTAAAGTTGCTGTTATAGGCGCCGGGATGACTAGGTTTCATAATAAGGTTCATGCCGGAAAGACCAGTAGAGAACTGTTTGTTGAAGCCGCCGTAGAAGCCGTAGAATCTGTAGATAGAGGCCTTGAACTCAAGGATGTGGAGGCGCTCTACGTCGGGAACTTCTCTTCAGACGTCTTCGAGCATCAGTGCCACTTAGCCCCCCTCCTCGCCGACTGGTTAGGACTGTGTCCGAAGCCGGCGACTAGGGTTGAGAGTGCATGTGCAAGCGGAGGGGCAGCCCTGCAGGTCGGAGTCATGGCCGTAGCTTCAGGACTCTTCGACGTCGTGATGGTAGGCGGTGTAGAGAAGATGACGAACCTGTCTACAGAGGAGGTTACGGATGCTTTAGCCATGGCTTCAGACAACGTTTACGAGGCTTCCCTAGGGATGACTTTCCCGGGGATCTATGCCGAGATGGCTTCAGCCTACTTCTCGAGGTATGGTGAGAGGTATGAGTGGCTAGCCTCTGTAGCCATCAAGAACCACCGTAACGGTAAACTTAACCCTAAAGCCCACTTCCAGTTGGAGGTGCTCGAGCTAGCGAACAAGCTAGGTGAGAAGAGGGGTATGAAATTCAAAGACGAATTCGACTTCCTTAAGTCCCCGCTGAACTTTGTAGTAGCCTACCCGTTACGCCTCTTCGACTGCTGCCCGATATCGGACGGAGCAGCCGCCGTCATCTTAGCTAGCGCCGAGAAGGCGAGAGAATGGACGGATACACCAGTCTATGTGGAGGGTGTCGGTCAAGCCTCGGACACCATGGCGTTACATAGCAGGGAGGACTTAACCTCGATAAGGGCTACGGTCGAAGCTGGGAGGATGGCCTACAAGATGGCTGGGATAACGCCTGAAGACGTGGACCTAGCCCTTGTACACGACTGCTTCACCATAGCCGAGATCATAGCGACCGAGGATCTAGGCTTCTTTAAGAGGGGTGAAGGTGGAAAAGCGGCCGAGGAAGGTGTTACAGCAGTCGACGGAGCTAAACCCATAAACACCGACGGCGGGTTAAAGGCTAAAGGCCACCCGGTCGGAGCTACAGGCGTCGGCATGGTCTATGAGGTCTGGAAGCAGCTCCGTGGAGAAGCTGGGAAACGACAGGTGGACGATGCAGCTAGAGCTTTAATCCATAACGTAGGAGCTTCTGGAGGCACAGTCATAGTTCAAGTGTATGGGAGGTGAAGCTGGTTGACCGGGGAACCTTCCTTCACGGTAAAAGATTTCTTCACCTTCCTTAGGGAGGGTCGGCTTATGGGGGTGAGGTGCCTCGACTGCGGTGAGGTAACATTGCCTCCTAGACCGGTCTGCAAGGGCTGTGGCAGCAGAAACTTAGAATGGACCGAGCTTAAAGGTAGAGGGATCATAGAAGCCTTCACGGTGATCCATGTTGCGCCCAGCAAGTTTAAGTCGGGGGCGCCTTACCCGCTTGCGGTCGTGAAGCTAGAGGAAGGGCCGAGAATAACGGCTAGGCTTACTCACTGCTCTCCTGAAGGAGTTTCCGTAGGCTTACCCGTCGAGGGAGACCTGGAAGCATGGACAAAAGAGGGGCTGCTAGCGTTTAGACCGAAAGTTAGATAGTTAAAGCTAAAACTTCTTAGTATTCTATGCCCTTCCTAGCTTTAACTCCAGCTCTCATCGGATGCTTCACTTCTCTGACTTCCGAGACTAAGTCCGCTATCTCTATGAATTCCCTAGGAGCCCTCCTCCCGGTGAGTATCACGACAGTCGAGGGTGGAACCTCTCTAAGCAAGTCTAGAACGTCGTCTACGTCGACTAAGCCGACAGCCGCTGCTAAGCTCACCTCATCTAAGATGAGTAGTTTAGGTTTCCTGCGTAGAGCTTCTCTAGCAAACTTTAAGCCTTCCCTAGCCAGCTCATAGTCTATAGGGTCAGGCTTCCTCAGGTCTATAAAGACTTCGCGGCCGAACTGGTGTATTTCATATTCAGGGGCAAGCCTCTCCCTTATCTTGTATTCACCTATATCCTTACGTCCCTTCATAAACTGGACTATTATGACCTTGTATCCGTGGCCTATAGCTCTTACGGCTGCCCCTATGGCGGCTAAGGTCTTTCCTTCCCCCTCTCCCATATAAAGGTGGATGAAGCCTCTCCGTTTACCGTCGTCTCTGTCTAATAGGGGCACTCTCCTGACGGACATATACCGGAGAACTCTGAATCCACCCTTATAAATGGCTCTGTCACTCCTTTAATCGAGGGATGACTTAAAACCAGCACCTGCTCCTTCCTGCTTCCGTAACGGAAGACCGTTATCCCCTTACATTTAAGCTTATAGGCCAGCAGGTAAATCCTCCTAACGTCCTCTATGGTCGCTTCGTAGGGTAGGTTCACGGTCTTCGAGACCGCGTTATCGACGTACTTCTGGAAGGCGGCCTGCATCCTTACATGCCACTCCGGAGAGATGTCGAGTGCCGTAACGAACAGCCTGCGGACGTCCTCAGGCACTTCGCTTAATCCTTGGACAGAGCCTGTCCGGGCGATCTTCCTCATCAACTCTACGCTATAGAATCCTCTCTCTTTAGCTATCTTCTCGAAGAGGCTGTTCACCTCGAATAGCTGGGTGCCCATAACGTTCCGTACGAAGGATACTGCGAATAGGGGTTCGATGCCGCTTGAGGTGCCGGCTATTATACTTATAGTGCCTGTGGGAGCTATCGAGGTTAAGGTTGCGTTACGAATCCTAGAGTAGCCGAGTTTATCCCACTTGCTTCCCTTAAAGCTTGGGAAAGACCCTCTGAGGTCGGCTAGCTCCACAGACTTCTTTACGGCTTCGTCCTCGATGAACTTCATGAGCTCCTCGGCCGTTTTTACGGCTTCCTCAGAGTCGTATGGGATGCCGAGTTTAATCAAGGCCTCGGCGAAACCCATAACCCCCAAACCTATCTTCCTCGTCAGACGTGTCATCCTTTTGATTTCTGGTAGAGGATACTTGTTCACGTCTATCACGTTGTCCAAGAAGTGTACAGCCACCCTAACTGTTTCTCTAAGCTTATCCCAGTCGAATCCGCTTCCGTCAGGCTTAACCATGCGTGAAAGGTTTATCGAGCCTAGGTTACAAGACTCGTAAGGTAGAAGCGGAACCTCTCCGCAGGGGTTCGTGCTCTCGATCATGCCTAGCTCGGGTGTCGGGTTATGCCTGTTGATCTCGTCGAGGAAGATTAGCCCCGGATCGCCCGTTCTCCAGGCGGAGCTAACTATGAGATCGAAGACGTCTCTGGCCCTTAGCTTCCCCTCCGGCTTATTCGTGCGTGGATTTATCAGCTCGTAATAATCGTCTTCCTGAACCGCTTTCATGAACTCGTCTGTGACGGCGACAGAGATGTTGAAGTTTCTGAGTACCCCCTCTCTCTCCTTGGCTGTTATGAACTCTATTATGTCCGGGTGATACACGGAGAGTATGCCCATGTTCGCGCCTCTCCTCCGACCACCCTGCTTTATAACGTCGGTCGTGACGTCGAAGATCCGCATGAATGACACAGGCCCGCTTGCCACACCCTTCGTCGACATGACTATATCGCCCTTAGGCCTCAGCCTAGAGAACGAGAAACCTGTCCCACCACCCGACTTATGGATGATGGCCATGGTCTTTAAGGCGTCGAAGATCCCTTCGATCGAATCCTCCACAGGAATCACGAAGCAGGCTGAAAGCTGACCTATCTCTGTTCCGGCGTTCATAAGCGTGGGAGAATTCGGTATGAACTCTAGGTTAGCCATAACCCGATAGAAGGCTTCCTCCACGCTCTTGAGGTCTGCTGTCGAGTCGTAGATCTTGTCTGCCGAAGCTATGGCTTTCGCTACTCTCCTGAACATCTGGGAAGGGGTTTCGACGACGTTTCCCTCTATGTCCTTGAGGAGATATCTCCTCTCTAGGACTCGGATGGCGTTGATCGTGAGTTTCAGGTCGTCCATGACGCCCATGATCTTCTTTGTCTCTCTGATCTGTGTTCTCCTGTTCCTGTATAGGATGTAGGCTTTAGCTACCTCTGAGTAGCCGCCTTCGATCAAGACGTTCTCGACGACGTCTTGAATGTCCTCAACCCCAGGTATCCTGCCGGCGAATCGTTCCTCCAAGATTTCGACGACCCGGTCTGAAAGTTTCTTCGCTAGTTCACCGTTTCCATGCTTAACAGCTTTTAACGCTTTAAGAATGGCGTTCGTGATTCTGTCCTGCTCGAATCTGACTAGCCGACCGTCACGCTTCTTGACTAGAGAGATTTTTCCTTCAGCCAACCCTTCTCAACACCGGAGAGAAGTCTATTAAAAAATAGAGGAAATATGCTATTAAGCCTTATATACCGAAATTGTTAAGGCCTGAAGATTAGGGGGTAGACGGCGTAGACCTTCGCCACAGACGTTAAGTTCTCTATCGTCACGTACTCATCGATCGTATGTGCGGTTCCATGAACCCCCGGAGCAAGACCCAAACATGGTATCCCCGAAATCTGTTTAACGTGTATACCATCTGTACCGCCGGTTAATATCCTAAGCGTAGGAGAGAAGCCTGTAACCCTCCTGACGGCCTCAGAGAGGCTCTTCACGTATGGGGACTCAGGATCCTCGTATATGCCTTCCCTGAGTGAGTAAACTTCGGCTTCTACTCCTTTTACTCCAGACTCCTTCACGAGTTTTAGAACGTGGTCTCTAACAGCGTTTATGTTTGCCCCAGGGGTAACCCTTATGTCCAGATGTGCTTCGGCATAATCTGGCACGACGTTCGCTTTTATTCCTCCCCTAATTACGTTCAAGCTTACGGTCGGGAAGTGATAAAGTCTACGCAGACTAGCCTTTTGAGCCTCGGTTAGCTTCATCCTCCTCTCGAAAAGGTCTATACTAGACTCGAAGACAGGCTCTAAGGTTTCCGGCACATCGAGTTTAAAGTCGCTTATCCTCCTAGTATGCCTCCAGACCTCTATAAGCTTCTCTACGGCGTTTTCGCCTAGAAACGGTACGCTCCCGTGAGCTGCGAGACCTTTAGCCTTAAGCTTCACGCGTAAGATGCCTTTGCATCCCAAGTCAATTACAGGATCTTCAGGCAGATATCCTTCTGAATCCCCAACTATGCATATGTCTCCACTGAACTTTCCTTCCTCAGCAAGCCATCTAGCCCCCTCTCTGGCCCCTATCTCCTCGCAGGTGGTGAACCAGAACTCCACCGAACACCTCTCATCCTTTGGAAGTTTACTTAAGACTTTAGCCGCTATCATGGCGGCTGCCACGGCACCTTTAGTGTCTGAGGATCCTCGGCCATAGATTCTGCCGTCGACGACTTCCCCTCCGTAGGGGTCATGCCTCCAGCTTGAAGGATCTCCGGGAGGAACCGTGTCCACGTGGCCTAACCAGATTATCTTCCCATTCCTCCCGCCTGGAAGCTCGGCGCAGACGTTACTTTTTCTCTCAGTCTTCTCGTAGATATGGACCGAGACTCCAAGGCTTCTGAAGTACGACTCGATGAGTTTAGCCAGCTCCCTAGATTCTCCCGGTGGAGAAACAGTCGGTATCTGAACGAGCTTTGAGCAGAGGTCGATTAGCTCAGGCTCAGAGGATTCGACTTCATCCATAACGTTTTCGAATACTCCTTGACTAGGCAAACTTTCTCCCTCAGCTACCTCATGTTTACCAGGCGTTATAAACGTTAAACCGTGGAAAAGTTTTTCAGCTAATAAGTTTTAAGATGGCTTAGGGGAAATCGTTTATAAGGAGGAGAGGGGGTATCGGTTATGGCTTTAAAGAGAAAGGTTTATCCCCTAATGGGGATCCTCCAAACTTTAGTAGGGTTTTCGGTTATACTTCTCTCATACTCGCTATACTTTAACTTGCTGAATCTCCGTTCTCTATTCAACCTGTCTGAGGAGAGCATAACCTTCTACTTCGTTATCCTAACCTTCATAGGGTTAATCATGATAGCTAACGCCGTATTCCTCCTCTTGCAGTGGCTGAAATATAAGATTTAACCGATTTATTCTCTAGAGAAGACGTTGAGTAAACCTGCGAATAGGCACAGTAGAGCGGCAGCCGTTAACCCGTTCAGAAACCATAAGGCAAGATCTTGAGACTTGAATATAGCGGTTATTCTATCTTCGAAAAAGTATCTTATAAGAAGTGTTAAGAGGCCGATCCCTACGTTTGCTCCTCCGATCGCTATCCTGAAGCGCTTGTACCCTATCATACGCACATAATAGACTATCAGGCCGACAGCCACTAAACTCATCCCGACGGCCGCCGAAAAACGCTCAACTATAAGGAGAAGGGCAAAAGCCACGATTATACCGAGTATCGGTGTAAAAGGATAGAGAAAGATTTTGAATGGCCTCTTTAAAAACGGCTTATCCATCCTGAGCTTTATTAACGATACATTCACTAAAACGAAGGCTAGTAAAGCTGCAAAGCTCGAAGCGTAACCTATAACTTCCACCATACCCGTAGAGGCGAAGATAGCCGTCATCACCGAACCGAACAGAATGGATTTATAGTGTGTGCCGAAACGTTTATGCACAGACATGAAGGAGTCCGGCAGATACCCGTCTCTACTCAACGCCGTTATTACGCTTGCCTGGACAGACAGCGCCGTACTGAGCGTCATTAGTGAAGCGAAGAGCCCAGCTATGATCATCATTGCCCTTCCAGCCTCACCCAGCAGAATCGTCGCAGCATTCGTTAGTAAGGTTCCTGGGACGACGTAGAGTCCGCCAGAAACTCCTACCGCAACATAGGCTATCAGAGAGTAAGTAGCTGTGAGTATCCCCGTCGTTAGAAAGATAGCTCTGGGGATCGTCTTTTCAGGCTTCTTTATCTGGGGGGCGCTCGCGATTATGGCTTTAAGGCCGAAGAACATGTTGTAGGTGAAGACCATCGCGGACAGGACTCCGCCTAAACCGTGAAGGGAGAAGCCCGAGATCAAGTTGCACTCTAACCCATGAAGGAAGCCTGCTAAGATGAAAACTGTGAATATGGCGATGAAAACGTATACCATCATGGCTTCAGCTATCTTCATGCCCCGTAGCACGATGACTGTCACTAAGAAGACTATCAGGAGAGCCGTTAGATGTACGTCTACTTTAATGAAGTTCGAGAGGAAATAAGCGAAACCTATCGAGCCTAAAGCAGCGTTCAACACGTTGCTTATCAGTACAAGCCAGCCCGTGACGAAAGCTAGAACTCCGCCGAAGGCGATACGCGCAAACGTGTATTCTCCCCCTATCTCGGGTAGCATAGTCCCGAGCTCGCAGTAGCTCAGCATGGTGAAGAAGGTTAATAGACCGCAGAGAAGGAGGGAGACCACGACCGCTGGGCCTGCGAGGAGGGTTGCATAGTCTAGTAGCAGGAAGACTCCTATCCCTATAGCCCCGTTCAGTCCGATTATCACGGCATGAAAAAGCCCTATCTCCCTCTTAAGTTCTGTTTCTTCCATAATCTCTTGATCCACGCCTCGATTCTAATGATAATCGTGGGAAACAAATAAATCGTTTTTGGAAGTTCGGTTAAAGTTTTTAAAACTTGCTTCAATAAACCTAGCAGTAAAAGGAGGTTGTCTTGTCTAAGTGAGGATAATCGACGCACATGTGCATCTAGGGCGTAATAGAGAAACCAAGTACTATAGCGAGAGGGAGCTCTGGAGGGATTTAAGGGAGGCTGGAGTCGACGGAGCAGTGGTCTTCGCTTTCCCCGAGGATATTTATAGAATAAAGAACGACGTGAACTCACGTTTAGAGGCTAACGAATACGTACTAGAAGTTTCTAGAAGAAATCCTGAAAACATTTACCCCTTCTACTTCGTCTGGAACGATTACATTATCCCAGATGAAATCGACGAATATCTAGGCGTGAAGTGGCATAGACATTACGACGAACCTAGGTATGACTATGAGGACCCTAAATGCAGACGTTTCTTAAAGGTCGTTAGAGACCTAGGTATGCCGGTGCTCTTGGAGGAGGAATTTCATGAGACGAGAAAGTTCATTCACGATAACTCAGATATCAACATAATTATCCCCCATATGGGTAAGCTTAACGGTGGATATGAGAGAATGCGGGAGTTCTTCGATATGAGCAATGTATATTTCGATACAAGTACCGCACCGTTAAACGTCGTAAAAGAATTTCTAAACGCAGTTGGCCCGGAGAGGGTGATCTTCGGCTCCGACGTCAGCGGGACACCTGAACCTTTCTATAACTTCCCTAAAGTCGAGCTGGAGAAGCTGCGTAAACTAGACCTCGAGAAAGACGATTTAAATCTCATATTATCGGGTAACATAGAGAGGTTGATTCATCGCCTCTGATACGAGAGCTGTCCGCCTCTTCCTTCTTTTTTATTTCCTACTACATAGTTCAAGATAATGGATAACACCCATCCTACCGAGATAATGGTCGTAGCCGGGAAGAATCCGACCCTGAAGGTAAGTAGCATAGACTCTGCTATAAGGAAGACTAGCGAAATGGTGGCCGCCGAGATTACCCCTGCTTTGAGTCCACTCCTTTTAGCGGTCTGTATGGTCAACAGGCAGAGGAGGAAGACGTCTCCCAAACCTAGCACTATTCTGCCTTCCAGCGGAAACGTAGGCATCACTACGACTACCGGTAGACGCATGGCTATCAACCTCTCCCCAGAGACCACCATGAACTTAGTTACGAAAACGTGGAAGACGTCCATCGAGGTTAATAGTGCGGCGAACAGGACGGTAGTATTCCATGTGAACAGTGTTCCAGATAATAGGGAGAGAGACAGGACTGCGAGAAGTGCAAAAAGATTTAGGGATATATCGTTCCAGAAGAAGAAGTAGGAAGATAGGAAGATCGGTGGGAGTAAAGCCGCTAAAAGCTTGTTTTCTGTGACCGTATAAATTAAAAGAAACTGTAGGAGAGAATTGGCGGAAAGAACAAGCACGAGGATCGCTAAGCTGGGTATGAAGACTATTAAAGCAACGGCTACGCCCATGGCAAGCACGAGGATCACGGTTTCTGAACGTTTGAATTCCCTTTTACCGAAGAATGCCTCGAACTTGTAGCTATATCTGAGAGAGAGTATGGTGGCTAACAGTGAGACAGAAAACAGGTAGATGGGAAGGGTTACGTCGTATATCATTCGTTCCACCTCGATCGACCTTGATTTAAAATTATGTGCCTTACAGTCGATATTATCTTTATGCGTAGACTTATATGGCTTCGCAAAGTGTTTTAAAGAATATCCTTGATTAGATACATTTCAATGAAGATGATGATTATCTAAACAAAAGTTCAGATAATTAACGAAAAATTATAAATAAGTGTGGCCAATGAATGGTCTCGACATGAAATTCGTGAGATATAGAGATAGAACCTCCACGTATCTGGGAATGTTAAAAGGTGAGAAAGTAGCGGTGATCAACAGGGATGACGGTACCCCTTTCAGTTCTTCACAGACTTAGTAAAGACGGACAACGATGACGGTGTAGAACTAGCCGAGTTCGTTCAAGATAAATCGAAGAATTGAGGTCTTACCTATGTAGGTTTAACCCTGTTCCCGCTGGGACTGTCTGCCTAACAGGAACAGGTATAGTTCCTCCAGACGACTTCGCCCTTAGGGATAGTGACATAGTGGAGATCGACATAGAGAAGATCGGGACATTAAGAAACCCTGTAAAGCAGCTATAAGCGTTTTTGTTTATACGATCGTTTTTTAGATGAGGCTTCGTTAAAGCCTCTTTCATAGAGTAGCCGTCTTCACGTGGTGGAGTAGACGCTTTCGAATACGACGGGTTACTTTTTCTCCTCGACGACCGTCATGTAAAAGTACTCGTTCATCTCCTTTTGTAACCTGTCGAGTTTAGACCCCTCCTTATTTACCCTAGGCCTATAGGTGGTGGGGTCTCTCCTGAAAGTTACCCCTATCTCCTTGAGGAACATGTTCATTCCGTCGCGTAGGCTTGTCGGCGAATACCCGACACCCCTCACGCCGGGCTCACCTGTGAACACCATCAGTCGGTCCGCTATGAAGTCCAATGCGAAGACGTCGTGTTCGACGACGAATGCTGAAGACTCCCTGCTTTCCACGACCCGTCTTATAGTCCTTGCCATGTTCAGCCTCTCCTCGACATCCAAGTATGCGCTGGGTTCATCCAGTAGGTAGACGTCGACCTTCTTTGAGAGGCATGCTGCTATAGCTACCCTCTGTAGTTCTCCTCCGCTTAGGTCTGAAACCTGTTTTTCTAGGAGACTACCGATACTTAGCGGTGTGAGTATTTCTGTTGTATACCAGCTTGAGGAGAATTCCTCTTTAGCGACCGACTTCAGGAGATCCTCAACCTTCCCTCCATATTCAGAGGAGATATACTGTGGTTTATAGCTCACCGACAGTTCGATTTCAGGCTCTCTTCCAGCATCCGGCTTCTCGACGCCTGCTAAGAGCTTTATGAAGGTAGTTTTCCCTATGCCGTTAGCGCCTAAGATCCCTATAACCTCGCCTTTCCCAACGTTTCCCTCGTGAACTTTAAGCGTGAACTTCCCATACCTCTTCTCCATCTCTCCCCATTCAAACAGGGTCTCTGTGGCTATCCAGCTCGAGGCTGGAGTTTTAACCTTGAAATGAATCGGGAAGCTTCTGAAACGAACGTTCTCGTCTGGTATATATCCTTCCATATAATGGTTTATTCCTACCCTGACGCCATGGACGTTAGAGACCACGCCATAGACTCCTGGTTCCCCGTATAGTATGCATATCTTATCTGATAAGTAGTCGAGTGTTGCTAAGTCATGTTCGGCGACTAAGACTATAGCGTCCTCCTCTATAAGCGTTCTTATAGCCTTGGCGGCGATCAACCTCTGTTTCACGTCTAAGTAGCTCGAAGGCTCGTCGAAGAGGTAGACGTCGGCTTCCCTGCACATAACCGCTGCTATAGCTACCCTCTGTAGTTCTCCTCCGCTTAGCACCGATATCTCCCGGTCTAAGATGCTTTTCAAGTTCAGTCTCTCTACCGCCTCATCGAGAACTCCTCTTTCATCGACCCTCTCTAAGAGGCTTCTTACGTCGCCTTTCACGACCTTAGGTATCTTGTCGACGTACTGCGGTTTGTAGGCTACCTTAATCCTACCCTCGCTTAGCCTCTTAAAATACTCTTGTAGTGTAGATCCTCGGAAATGCTGTATGATCTCAGGCCAGTCGGGCGGCTCTAGACAGGAACCTAAGTTCGGCTTTATCTTGCCAGAAAAGATGTTTAGTACGGTGCTCTTTCCGATACCGTTTTTACCGAGTAAGCCGAGGACTTCTCCTGGCATAGGCGTCGGTAGCCTATATAGCTTGAAAGCGTTTACGCCATATCTATGGCTGCAATCTGACTCCAGCTCGTCTGGCACGTTAACTATGGAGAGTGCCTTAAAGGGGCATTTACGCACGCATATACCGCATCCGACGCATAGGGACTCCACAATAATTGGTTTATCGTCCTCTAAACGTATAGCCTCAACCCTACTCTTCACCATCGGGCAGAAACGCATACAGACGAGCCCACATTTCTTAGGTTTACATTTATCCTCATTCAAGACAGCTATTCTAGCCATAGTTAACTCAAACCGCCGGAACTCGACATTTTAACTGCTTAAACGACCATAAAAAATTAGAGGGGCTGTCAAGTCACCACTCCTCCTCTTCCCAGTCCTCTTCTTCTATACCGCTCCTCACCTAGACCCCCCAGAATCTTCTAGGCTTAAGAATCCCCTATTAAAAGTTTCTTCTGGTGAAAAAGTTAATATCACCGGCTTCAGAATTATCTCTTGGGATGATGTCAGGCGACGGCATGGAGCATTAGCTATGACTGTGTAACGCTGACTGACCACTTCATAGATTAACCCGCCCACCAGAGGTTACGGTTTGATAGGTAAAGGTGTTGTACTCAAGATAAGTGAAGAGTCCATCTTAAAGGCTGCTGAGCTAGTTAAGTCTGGTGGAATAGTGGTCTACCCGACAGACACCGTCTATGGGCTTGGATGTGACCCACACAACGCCGAGGCCGTACGGCGTCTAATCAGGGTTAAAGGTGAACGCCGGAAACCCCTGCCTATACTAGCCTCCGACCTGGATGCGGCGACCCGAATAGCCGACTTCTCTAGGGAGGCTGAGCTTCTTGCCGGTCGATTTTGGCCTGGACCCTTAACCCTAGTGTTAAAGGGTAGGGGGGTACTCCCTCTAGAGGTTACATGTGGCCTAAACACGGTTGGCGTCAGAGTTCCAGACCACGCTGCAGCTTTAAAGCTTATTCGCCTCTGCGGCGGTATTTTGGTCGGCACTAGCGCTAATAAGACCGGAGCTGAGCCTTCCAGAAGCGTTCAGGCAGCCTTTAAACAGTTAGGTAGCGAGGTAGACTTGTATTTGGATGGAGGTGTAAGTCGGATAGGTGTTTCGTCCACCGTTCTAGACCTAACCTCCGGTGAACCTAAGGTCCTCAGGGAAGGCCCCGTTAAAACTAGGGACATTTTGAAGCTGTTGTCCACCCTATAGGATTCTCACTTCTGTAGGTGAAGTAGGGCCATACGTTCTATCACTATATATTTGACCGCCTCTTCAGGCATCCTAGCTTGGCTGACCGCCTTCAACTCCTCCTCGGTGATCCCGAAAGTGGCCTTTATTACGTCGAGTTTTCTCGGATTTACCGAAAGCACCGTCTCGTCTGTCACGCCGCCGAAAAAGCCTTCGATCTTCTCTAAGCATTCTCGCAGTCTGCTTTCCAAGTCGGAGAGTATTATGACAGCCACCCTACTTAAGTCTGGCCTGACCCCTATCAGCTTTAAGGCGTTACTGATCTGCCTCTGCATAGACGCGTAGAGAAGGATCTCCATAGACAGAGTTTTAGATATGTTTCTCTTCGATTCGAAGGCTTTGAGGGCGTTAAACGCGGCGAAGAAGAGGTGTTCCCAACCGGCAATGAGGTCTGCGTTAAAGACTTGTACAACACATTCCCTCTTCTCCTTGAGCGTTTTCATTAACAGATCTAGGTTCGCGACCTTCGAATCGCGGAGTCCTGTAATCAAGTAGTGTTTTCCATACTCCTTGATCACGCCTTTCATTCTATGAGCCCCCAAACCTCCTGTATCAAGTCTTCCTCTATTCCTGCATCCGTCAAGACGGACTTAACCTTATCTAAATCTTTACCCTTAAACCTGTAGATGCTTTTAACCGTCTGTTTTACTTCCCACGGGAAGATTATCCACTCGCTTCTCTCCTCGTAGTAGAAGTCGGGTCTTGGGTGAGCCCAAGGTTTACAGTATATAGTCGCAACTTTAAGTTCTGACGGTTTCTCGGTCTCTAACCTCTCGGCGACAAACCTTATTGTTCCACCTGTGTCTGTTATGTCGTCCACGATTAAGACGGCCTTACCCCTAATACTAGCCGATATCCCCCGGGTTAACCTAGGTCTCTTCATTCTCTGCGCTATATCGGTGTAGTAGCCGACGCCTATCATGTCCACCTCGCTTACGTCTAGTAAGTCTGATAAGACTATAGCGGGCACTGCTCCCCCTCTGAGAACCCCCACGATCATGTCGGGAGTGAAGGAGCGGCGGATCCTCTTAGCTACCTCAAGGAGTGCATAGAATATCTCCCGCCAAGGCGAGAACCTCAATTCGACCTTCAAGTCGTCCAACCTAGCCAACCATTCTATACAGCCTATGATTAACAGCTTCCTAAACAAAAGGTTAATCTGTTACCTCCCGCTGTAATCCTTAAACGGTGAGCAGAATGTCGAGGAAAGTTATAGCTCCAGGAGACCTTATCTCAGGGGCTGTAGTCGTGGGAAACTTGGTGTTCACGGCAGGGATGACCGGTGGGTCTGGAGATACGGAAACGCAGATAAGAAATACTTTTAAGCGTTTGGAGGAGGTACTAGAGAAGGCTGGGACTTCCCTAGAGAACGTCGTTAAGGCCACTGTTTACCTGAAAGACCTATCGGATAGGGAGAAGTACCTCAATAAGATCTGGAAGGAGATGTTCCCGAAGAATCCGCCAGCGCGAACCTGTATCGAGGTCGGTCTCGCAGGAGACACTAAAGTCGAGATAGAGATGGTGGCCGTTATACCAGAAAAATAGTTAAATATCTTCCATTCTTTCCCTTTTTTATTTCAGGAAATCCTAAACCATCTCTTGTAACGCTTTTATCCTCTTCACTATGTTTGGGTGCGTCGAGAAGAGTTCTGCTATCCTGTCCCACATCGTGATCTTTCTCCGAAGTATCCGTTCCACAAGCCTGTAGTCTGACGAGTATATCCTCTCTCTGGCGAATAGGAGAGCGTCGCTTCTCGCTCTTTCAGGATCCGAGATGAACAGAGCTTTAAAGGAGCTAAAGTTACTTACCACATCCTTCCTAACCCTACTCGTATACATGGAGATCTTTGCTAAAGCTTCTGAGAGTTTTCTTGCTCCGTCGTCGACTATAGAGGCGCTGTGTCTATCGGCGTAGTATTCTCTAAGCCGGCTTAGGTGAAGCGACAGTAGGGTTAAGACCCAGTACACTATTATGCTGGCTAAGCCTAGGACGACCGCTCCTCCACCCCTCTCCTCACGACTGTACATACGCGTCCATAGAAGAGACCAGCCGAGATAATAGAAGATCGCAGGCAGGATCGAAACGAACATCATGACCTGGACGTCTCTGTGTTTTAGGTGGCCTATCTCATGTCCTAGAACAGCCTCCACCTCCCCCATATCGAGTGTCTTGAGAAGCTCTGTAGTTACAGCAACCCTCGTTCCGGCTATCGGAGAACCATAAGCGAAGGCGTTTGGTATAGGTATATGCGCCATCATAACCCTCGGCTTCTTTATCCCGCTCTTAGCGCTGAGTCTCTCCACTATTCTGTGGAGTTCAGGCTCCTCGGTAGGTGAAACTTCCTTCACTCTATAAAGTGCGTCTATCATGTATGGAGCAATCAGCCACTGAATTATGTTGAAAGGTATGACGAGGAGTATGAGGGTGAATATGCTAAACGCCCCTATTAGGCTTAAGACCGCTGTGAACACTAGGGTCGTTATGCCGATTATCGCTGCTAGGGTCCCTAGGATAGAGAGGCGTAGAGTCCATATGCCCATCTTAGCTCTCCCTCAATAATTGAAGTGTTCTGAGAGAGTTTATATTCTTTGCTCCTTACAGAATGTTAGATTCTTCTCCGATAAACCTTTCTATCGGAAGGAGGAAAAAGGTCTCCTGAGGGCTTTTCTCCTTTAAAGATTCCCTTAAATCGTCGAGTATGGATTTCAATATTTCCTTAGCCTTTTCCATCAAGAATCCTGTTATTAAGCCGCTCTCAAACTTCTTCTCGAGCAACTCTTCGTCGACGACTTTAACCTCACCGTCGGCTTCTAGACATACGTCTACCTCTAAGTCGACATACCTTATGGAACGCGGATATACTTCGACTGGGGTGTTTATGTTTATGTATGCGCCTTTAAACATTCCTTCCCTCGAGAAGTAGCTGGTCTTAAGTATCCAGCTTCCGAAACCTGTCTCAGTAATCGCGTAGTCTCCTTCCTCTTTGGTCACGCCTAGCCCGTCATAAACTCCTCTTCCTTGAATAGATCTCTTTAGCCTAAATAGCCTAAACCTCTCCTCTAGAACTTCGACCTCAGCCACCCCTAAGTTTAAAGTTTTTCCATCGGTCTTTACATGTTCGATCTTAACCTTCGAGCCTGTATGCGGGAATACGTGTGACACAACACTTTTGAATGTGCTTTCAACGTTTTCTCTAGCCATTCCCTTTGCTAGGAGGTTTTCGGCCATGTCTACGGCCGCCGAGACGTATCCTCCGCACGCTTTATAGTAGTGATGTCCCTTTATGGTTTGAGTGACCTTGCTTCTCAACTCGTCCAGTATGTTCTTCGAGAGCCTCGGAAACTCGACCGATATGCGGTGAAACCCCTCCCTAAGCATTCTTGGTGCTTCACAGTCCTGCAGTAAACGTTTTGCTTCCTTGAAGAGGTCTTCGACTTCGTCTATTAGGTTTTCTTGAGATTCTCCTTCTGCTGAAGACCTCCAAGTTATACCCCAACCTTCTCTCACGAGTTCTTTCCCCAGCTCTAGCAGTCTCTTCCGCTCGGTGGGATCGCTGATCTTACCGCTCACCTTGACCTCTCCGCCTCTGATTAAGAGTGCATGGTCGCCCGGAACCTTAAGCTTAGTCGTTAGAAGTGGAGAATCCGTGAGGTATGAGTTCCTGAGGACTTGAACGGTCACATCTGATCCTATACGCCTCTCTTTTAACTCAGCCGTCTTCAGCCTTCCATAGACTCCTCCTAGATCCACTAGGAGTGAGTTGCCTCCATCCGACGATCTTGAGATAACCCCCCTATAGATTCCTTCAATCGAGTAAGGAAAGAAGTTAAAGACTGCATCCTTTAGCTCAGAGCTTAGGGCTTCCTTCAACGTCCTCAAGGAGTCTACGTCGCCATCTGCTATCACACCCTGAAGGTCTCTCCTATCGTATATCTGGACGTCGGGAGGATCCTTCACCTTTTCTAGGTTGAATCTTTCTACCTGTACGGCCGAGGGGTCTGTTATCTGAAACCCGAAAGACCGGAGAAGGAAAAGGAGGGCTGTAGAATATATGCCTCTGACCCTCACGCTCTTAGGCAAAAGCTTTCACCCCATGCCTTCGCACTCTACCCTCGTCAGTTTTCCTGCCTTGTTCAGCTTAAACTTGACTCCTGTAAGTTCCTCGATCAACCATACGTTCGTTTCGAGGTGGTCGGTGACCGTCCTGACGAGGTAAGCCGAGTTGCCATGTGCGAAAGCCACATAAGGAACCAGCATGTCTGCTAGATGCACGTCGACGGTCGGTTTAGCTTCTAGCTCCTCGATCAGCTTCGCCGCCGCCTCCCTACCCACGTCCTCGCTACGTTTCCTTAGCTCACCTATAGCGTCTGCGCCTATGAGGCAGTCTTCACTAGTCTTCGCCCACAAGGTTATGGAGCTACCTTTCTGTAGGGGATTCGACCTATCGTTTAAAACCTGTATCTCGGCGTCGTATCCCCGGCTCTTCAAGGTCTTCAAAGCGGCGTTTCTCTGTCGTTCAGCTACTTTCCTGTCTTCAAGGAAAGTGCATACAGATATTCCCTCTATCTTCTCTAGTTCCCCGAATTCGGTCAACCATAGAGGCTTCAACTTACGGGGAGGATTCACCTTGAGGTGTACCTCCCCCATCCCCTTTGGGTAGTATCCGTACTTGACCACCCTGATTTGGGCTGAAAGCCCCATAGCGTCTAGTGTAGGGAGTAGAACGTTGCGAATGTAGTTTATGGTGGGTGAATGGGAAACGTCTGTCCCTCCCCTCGTAACTCTAAGCTCGACAGGATTTTCGGCGAAGGCGCATATCGGCAACACGGTCATCATGAGCATAGGGATGCTGCCTGCAGTTCCTATGTCGGCCTGATAGAAGCCTCCAGAAACTCTCTTTGGGTAGAACCAGACCTCTGTTGAACCGACTTTAGCACCCTTAACCTCTGCGGAGCAGAGTTTAGCAGCTGTCAGTACAGCCTCCAAGTGTTGGGGGCGTAGTCCCGGCTTTCCTCTCTTCTTACGGATATTGTATATGTGTAGCGGCTGGTTTAGTATAGCGGCTAAAGCGACCGAGAGCCGTAGTATGGTTCCACTGCCACTTTTCGCTCCACCATCTACCTCTAGCATGACAGCTCATTCCCTAGGATAAAACAAATGAGGAACTAATAATAAAGTATTGTATGTGAGTGGGTTGGAAGAGAGTGAAAAAATTAATAGGCTGATAGAGAGGATCGACCAGCTTCTGAATGTGATAAAGATGGTAGCCGACGACCTCTCAGAAGTCTCTGACAGCCTGAAGAAACTTGCCTCCGTTAAGACGTCGACAGGTGAAGGTGAATCACCTTTCCAGAGTATTCAGAACGCTTTTTCTGAGGACTTAAGAAATATGCTGGACTTCGAGGATCTTGGAGACTACGTAAGGATAAGTCCGAAGAGATACCTAGGCTCTGACAACTTTGCGAGGATAGCTTCGGTCGTGAGGAGTCTGGGCGGAGAATACATAAGCGCTGGTAAGGAGTCTCATTTTAGGGTTCCGAAGAGAGGATGATTAAAGTTCCTTAATCACGGGGTTCGAGAGAACTCCGAGCTTCTCGATCTCTGTCTCGACGACGTCTCCTGGCTTAAGGTAAAGCCCGGAAACTAGAGCTACCCCGGCGCACGTACCCGTACTTATCAGGTCTCCGGGGTTAAGCGTCAAACCGTTTGACAAGTACTCTATTATCTCTGGTATCCTGATTATCATGTCCCCCGTGCTTCCTTCCTGTCTAGTTTCTCCGTTCACCCTGGTGAACATCTTTAAGTTATATGGGTCGGAGACCTCGTCCCTCGTTACAAGCTGAGGGCCTGTAGGGGCGGAGTTGTCGAGCCCTTTACCTTTAACCCAGTTCACTTGATTATAGTACTTAAAGCCTGACTTAGGAAAGCCTTGGTCTCGGAAGCTCACGTCGTTGAAGACCATGTAGCCTGCGATGTACTCTTCCACTTCTTTCTTAGGTATGTACTTTCCTTTCTTCCCTATGACGACAGCGAGTTCGACTTCATAATCGACCTTACTGGAAACCCGGGGGATTATTATAGGATCTCCCGGACCTATGATGGAGGTGGAGGGCTTCTGGAAGATCACTGGAACGGTTAACCCCCAGGAGTCCACCCTTCTCTTAGCCTCTTCAAGAGGAACGCCCATAACCTCGGCGAAATGGCTATAGTAGTTCACGGCTAAACAATATACTTTATCCGGGTTCGGTATAGGAGCGTCCAGTCTCACCTCGTCGAAGTCGAAGACTATCTTTTCGCCGTCTATCCCCTTAGCTTCCTCGTCCACGTCTATGAACTTGTATACCTTTCTCGCAGCGTCTAATCCCCTTTCACCGGTTCTAAGAAAAGCCTTCATGTCTGGAGGAGTGAACGTGTCTGCTATCCTGCGTGCATCGACCTCTGCCTCGGCGTCTCTTAAGTATAAGGCGTAAGCCGAGTTCAGGTCTATTATCCTCCCCTCTTTAACCAGCCCGACTCTGCTCTCTGTATGAATCCTGAAAGTAACAAACCTCATCTTCGATCACTTCTTCTTAACGACCCCGAAGACGCCTTTTTATTTTACCGATCGACGCCCTCGTAAGCATTATGACTGCTGCTGAGTGTGAGCATATCCCTCTCTTCTGAAAGCCTGGGCAGCTACATGATATTTTACCTTCAGGGCTCTGTGCAACCGTGTAGGTTCCATGGTTCCCGATGACGTTGTATATTCCTTCATTGATCTTCTCCACCCTTCCCCTCTCAATCAACATTCGAGCCTTCTCCAGCATCTTATCTAGGCTCAAAATTCACCCTCCGACTAGGTTCACAAGAAGAATGTGCGACGAGAACTTAAAAATAATCCCTTTTTAGCGTGGATTCACGTTTTCTTCTTAAAGAAAAATTTACACGAAAACTTTTTTACAGGTTGATCGACTATCGATTTAATATGCTAGCTAGTTTAGACGAGACGTTAAAGTTTAAGAGAGAAAACAAAACGGTGGATATCGTAGAACGGGTGGGCGTCTTAACGGCGGATAGGGTTCACCTCCTAAACCATCCCGCAGAGAACCCCGTCACGATCTTTAACCCCTCCATGATCGTCGATAATCAGGATTTGAAGATCTATGGTAGGATAGTTCTTGGTTACTTCACCTACGCCAGTGCTATCCTCGAGCTAACGGTTCCTCTCGAGGAGTTAAACGATATTTCTAGAGGACATTATTGTGGGAGAATAATAGTTCGCCCTGACAATAAGTACGACATATGGGGGGTGGAGGATCCGAGAGCCTCTGTGGTTAGAGGTAAGAAGACCATAACCTACTGTGGGCGAACGATAAACTATTTCAGTCCTATCAGGGTTGAGAGGGTTCTCCCGTCAGTAGCCGTGAACGATGGCGACGGATGGAGGAAGGCTTTCGTGTTAAGGTTTTCGGTTCAGAACACCGTAAGCGATAAAGACTGCCTTATAGCAGACGTTAATGGACTAAAGATCTTCCACAGAATACACACCCTGAACAACGAGTTCTACTGTGTTATGAATGAGCTGCCAAACGATATACTCGATAGAAAGGAGTTCACAGAGGTTTATGCCTCGAAGACTAGGATCATGCTCGAGCCAGCCGACTTCGAGGAGAAGATCGGATGGGGCTCACCGATAGTCGAGGTGGGGAACGAGTATCTGCTTCTCCTTCATGGAGTGGATAGAAGTAACAAGTGGTACAGAGTCTTCGCTGCCCTAATGGATAAGGATGCGAGGATAACTGCTGTAACACGAACCTATATAATGGAGCCGAGAGAAAACTATGAAGTGTATGGAGACCGTCCCTTCACAGTCTTCCCCTGTGGGCTCTGTAAAGTCGAAGATAGGCTCCTTGTCTCCTATGGCGCAGCAGACTTCGCAGTAGGCATAGGGGAGATAGACCTAGACGAGCTTATGTCGATGCTCGACTCAAATAGAATCGAGTAGTCTCAGGAACATTCTAGCGACCTTATCGCTTCTATTCTCCTCTACATACTTCTCCGAGGCTTTTAACACGCTTTTTCTATAGTCCTCATCCTCTATAATCCTCTCTATTTTCCTCTTTAAGTCGTCGACGTCTCTATAAACGACGGCTGGTTTAACCCCGTCTATCTCGGGTAACGTTTCAAAATGTCTGGTATTCGGAACTATAGTGGGAACTAGCGCCCCTAGACACTGAAAAAGCGTGGATGATACTACGATGTAGTTCGTCTGTTTCTTTGGGATCAAGTGTAAATCCACGCTATGGAGAACGGGATAAACGTCGTTTATCCTCCTTTGCTCTTGAATCAGCCAAGACCTCTTAAAAGGGATCAGTCCGTCTGACCTTATTACCTTATAGGTGAAGTCGTATCTCTTCGAAAGGTCGTCTAAGGCCTTAATGTAGTCGTAGTACTCATAGGACGGCTGTCTCCCGAACGTGAGGAACTTTAACCCGTCCTCAGCGAACCTCCTGTTTCCCCTTACTACAGGGTTACATGGATAAGGAATAACCTCGGCGTCCACGCTCTCGCCTAACATTTCCTTATACCTTTCGTCGAAGACCACTATCTTATCGAAGTTGTCCAGGGAGTACTTGACGTCCTCTCTTCTTCCCTCATGTATCACCGCTACTACCTTAGCTTTCTTCTTAAGTTCCGGTAAGATTTCCTCTATCGCCTTATAAGGGAGACTGGCGTACGACTCGATTATCAAGCAATCAAAATCTTCAGAGAGGATCGCTTCTTTATCTACAGACCCCCCGGTCGCGTCTGGGGCGACCTCCTCGTAACACCTCTTGATGTAGAGTTCATCCTCTCTTAAGATCTTATGATGCCACCATTTATTCGCCGATTCTATGTATGGTGCGAAGACCTTTAGTTTATAGCCTAGACTAATGAATTGGTGTCCTATGAGCTCGGCATGCAGTGAGATGCCGCAGGTTGCGTTCCACCTTGATAGTATTCCTATAGTCTCCATCATTAAAGATAGATGACGGGGAACTAATTTTACTTTTCTTAAAAAGAAGTGTGAAAAGTCTTTAACTCCCTCTGTGTGGAATGTTTTTGGCTGTAGCGGTAAACGTGGACGTTTCTCTGGCTATCTATTTAAAATCTTCATGGAGAGAGTGCTTCTTTAACGGTTCTCGACCTTAAGTTCTGTAGTATGTATCGAGGCGATAAACCAAATCGTCTCGATGGACGGACATCTCGTTAATGCCTCTTCACCGGAGACTTGAGGAACTTAAGTTTCGTCCTTCCCCATTTGAATGTGTTCTCTAAGAGTATGCGGAGAAGAAGGTGTTAACGTCTAGATAAGCCCCTAAGTTTAAGGTGTCCCTAGATTTCTGCCTCCTCTATCAGGTCCTAAGCTGGTTCTCGGCTCTTAACTCTGGTTCTATGGCTCTGGTAGCTTGAAGAGTTTAGCGGCGTTTCTCCCTAAGATTAGCTCCTTCTCCTTCTCACTAACGTTGAGGTCCTCTATTCTGGCTACGTAGGCTGGTAGAAGCTCGTGGGGACCGTCTGTTCCGAAGAGCACTCTCTCAGCACTGAATTCCTCGACAGCCTTCTCCAAGAGAACCTGAAGTTTACTTCCACTAGTCTCCAGATAGAGGTTCTCGGCCAACCTCATAGCCGGAAGAACGTCGTAGTGTAGGTGCTGTTTACCCATATGCCCCATGATCACGGGGACCTCGGGATAGCGCATAGCTATATCGGCGAAGAGCATCGGCGTACAGAACTCAGACCTAGCGGAATGCGAAAGAACAGGCACCTTATACTTGGCCGCTACGTCGAACACCGGGTAGACCATCGGGTGGTTAAGCGGGAAAGCCGAAACCCAGGGATGAAGTTTAATCCCCCTGAATCCTAAGTCTCTTATAGCCTCCTCGACTTTCTCCCTCACAAGGTCTGGAGGCTCGAAGACGTTTGGCACGTACTGCCCGACAACTCTGCCGCCTAGATGCTTAGCTAGCTCGACGACCGCCTCGTTGCCTCCATGTCTAGTTTTCCAGATTCTGTCTACCATCGGAGAGAGGTTCGACACTGCGCTGTAGGCTACGCCGTATCTGTCAAACCATTCCTTGAAGTATGCTATAGCCTTACTTAGCTGGTCCTCCTCCTTCTCCTTCGGGATTTGGGATGCGTAGATATATGAGCCTACCCTTATGTGCTGGTGCGCATCCACGATAAACCATTTCTTTTCCATCATTGCCTCACCCTCCTCGGTTTAATCCTAAGGATCCTAGCCATGGTCTCCCCGAGGATCCCTCTAGCCTCCTCGTCTGTAAGGTGCCCAGCCCTCCAGTTATCGAAGACTTCTTGAAGCTCGGAGCGCATACTCGTCGTCGGCCAATCGCTTCCGTACACCACCCTATCTCCGCCTAGAGCCCTCGGCGAAGTGACTCCGCCTATAGAGGTCTCCAATATCAGGTTTGTGACTCTCCTCGCCGACTCGAGTACGTGTTTATCGTTCCTTAACCCAGAGTGCGCCATGATGAATGTTACGTCGGGGAACATCTCGGCTTGATCCGCGAACTGTCCGGCTACAGACCAAGGCTCCGTTCCAGAATGAATTAGAACAGGAACCTTGTATTTAGCTGCTTTCTCATAGATCAATTCGAGCACAGGCTCCCTTAGGAGACAGTAACCGTCTTGGTTTGGGTGAAGCTTAATTCCCTTAAACCCCTCCTCACGGATATAGTAGTCTAACTCTTCTAGGACGTCGTCGAATTTAGGGCTTAACCTCACGAAGCCTATCAACCTGTCAGGGTAACGTCTAACAGCCTCTAAGACCCGTTTATTCATCTCCTTTATCTCGTGTGGTAAGCCTCCGCCAGAGACACACGCCATGTCGACCCCGCATCGATCCATCTCTCTGATTAAGTCCTCTGCGCTCCACCGTCTATCTGTGAAATAGCATGTGAGATAGGAGGCTCCTATATGTGTATGTGCGTCTAAAATAAAGGAGTATTTGTCTGTCTTTTTCAAACGTACTCACCCATTTAACTGTTAGAGAGTCCCCCTCTTTCTATAAAAGTCTTTTTACGAGCCTTCCTCCAACATTCGTTGCTGCGTTTTAGACGAGTCTGATAGGATATCGCCGGTGATTCACGGATTCTCTAGGCTAAACGATCGTTTTTTAACGGATCTTGTTAAAAAGCACTCCTCACCCATCTAAACTTATATATCATATCTCCCGTTTTATTCATGGAGGTTAGAGCGATTGAAGATAACTAAGATAGACGTCTTTCTGGTGAGTACGCCGTTCGTTAAACCGCAGACCATGGCCATGTGGACCTCCTATAAGAAGGATCATGTAGTCGTTAAGATCGAGACCGACGAGGGAGTTTCTGGTGTAGGCGAAACAGTGCCTCTCGTTGCAGAGTTCGGTGAGCCGGTCGAAAGCATCAAGTATGTCATTCAAGACTGGCTTGCACCGGCGATTATCGGTGAAGACCCGTTCAACTTCGAGGCCATATTCGATAAGATGTATAAGGCTGCTAAGAACCATCTCTTCGCTAAGTGCGCTATAGACTTCGCCCTCCACGACCTAGTCTCTAAAGCCCTCGACATCCCCCTCTACAAGTTCCTCGGTGGGAAGACTAGAGATAAGGTTCCGGTGAGCTGGGTTATAGGCATAAAGAAGCCTGAAGAAGCCGCTAAGGAGGCTTTAGACTTCGTCGAGAGGGGGTTCAAGGAGCTCAAATTGAAGGCTGGAAGCGACTGGAGAGGAGATATGGAAAGAGTTAAAGCCGTCCGTGAAGCCGTCGGCTGGGACATAGCGATAAGGATAGACCCAAACCAGGCTTGGAGTGTAGCCAGAGCGATAACCATCATAAAGAAGCTTGAACGCTATGAACTTCAGCTCGTCGAGCAGCCCACACCTGCCTGGGACCTAGACGGTTTAGCTAAGGTGACGAAGGCGGTGGACACGCCGATACTCATCGATGAGGGCGTAAGGACCCCGGAGGATGCTGTTAAGGTGGTGAGAAAGGAGGCCGCTGACATGATAAACCTGAAGATCGGTAAGATAGGCGGCATATACTACTCGAAGAAGATTAACGCTATAGCAGAGGCGGCGGATATGCCCTGCCTTGTCGGAAGCATGCTCGAAGGAAATATAGGAACGGCGGCCAGCGCTCACTTCGCACTTGCGGCACCTAACCTTAAATTCGCCCACGACCTTATAGGTCCACTATTCAGGGCGGACGACGTGGTTAAGGAGCCTCTAAAGATTAAGAACGGTTACCTCGAGGTGCCTGAGAAGCCCGGCATAGGTGTAGAGCTAGACGAGGGGAAGCTTGAGACCCTAAAGTATGGTGGAAGGTGGGCTATGCCTAAAGTCGGGAGGTGAATCAGGTTGAAGATAGTGAAGGTTGAGCCATACGTGTTTAAAGTGCCGCTTGTCAAGCCGTTCAGGATATTCCTAGCTGAGGTTAGAAGTAAAGACCATATGGTAGTTAAGGTTGAAACAGACGACGGATACGTAGGCGTAGGCGAGATAGGTCCACTACCTGAGTTTGCAGGTGAAAGCGGAGCGACGTGTCTAGCCATAACCAAGGAACGTCTAGCACCGGCGCTCATAGGTCAAGACCCCTTCGACATAGAGAAGCTAATAAAGAGGATGGACGCAGCCGTTAAAGCTAACCACCTAGCGAAGTCTGCGGTGGACTTCGCGCTGCATGACCTTCTCGGCAAGATCCTAGGAGTGCCCGTTTACAAGCTTCTCGGAGGAAAATACCGTGAGAAGGTGCCTATCTGCTGGGCTATGGGGATGAAGAGCCCGGAAGAGATGGCTAAGGAAGCCGTCGAGTATGTTAAGAAGGGATATAGATGCCTGAAGGCTAAGATAGGCCTCGACCCAAAGACGGATATCGAACGCATAAAGGCGATAAGGGAGGCCGTAGGAGATAAAGTAGAGATAAGGGCGGACGCCAACCAAGCTTACAGCCCAGAAGTAGCCATCCAAGTCATAAAGAAGATGGAAAGGATGAACCTAGACCTACAGTATGTGGAGCAGCCTGTACCATACTGGGATATAGACGGGATGGCTAAGGTAACCAGAAGCGTGAACACTCCGATCTTAGCGGACGAAAGCATCTTCTCGATGCATGACGCAGTCTCCATAATCCGAAGGAATGCCGCGGACATAATCAACCTCAAGGTCGGCAAGGTAGGAGGTCTCAGAGTGTCCAGTAAGATAGCAGCCTTCGCCGAAGCCGCAGACTTTCCATGCATGGTCGGAAGTATGCTTGAAATATGGTCAGGCACGGCTGCTGGTGCACACTTCGCGGTTGCGACGAAGAACGTTAGCTACGAATGTGAGCTGGTGGGGCCGCTTTACTATACCTACGATGTGGTTAAGGAAGGCTACAAGTATGTCGACGGCTTCCTCGAGGTTCCAGATAAACCAGGTTTAGGCCTAGAGCTGGACGAGGAGAAGCTCGAAAAAGCTGTCTCAGGGGAGCTTTAGGCTCTTTCTTCCCCTTCTATTTTTGTATATGCTTAGCTAGTTCACGTCCCTTATTCCCGAAGGCTGCATAGTTCGACGGCGTAGTTCTTCCGTACCATGTATGTAGGCAGAAGCCGTCTGCTCCACCCTTAGCCGCCATCGTTACGGCTTCTTCTACGTCGTTGGGTGTAGCCGGCTGGTCTCCAGCTATCCCTGCGACCAAGAAGTAGTCTGAACCAACCTCTATCCTAGCCTTTCTAACTTCATAGTACACGTTGATTGGTGGGAACCCCTGCTGCGAGAACTCGGCGAAGGAGAGTCCTCCCTGATAACCTGTTAAGCGTTTGAAGACCTCCATTATCTCGCTGTCTGGGATCTCAGGGTCCTCATCTTTGATCGCTATGAGTGGGTTAATCTCGTAGGAGCCTGTTCGCTTGTTGAAGAATATTATCTTATATCCGTCGCAGAGGTGTTTTTGCCCGGCGTAGTCCTGTCCCATCGACCAAGCCCATATCGGAGGAAGCATGTCATGGTAGACCTTCACATTTGGGTCTATAGACTTCACGACTTCCTTTATGGATTCTAGGCTTCTAGCGACTACTTTGCATCTGAACTCTAACCAGTCTACGACCTCCGGATGGTTCAGTATGAAACGTACTATATCGTATCCACCAGTGAACGTGTCGTAGACCTGATGGAAAGACTCTAGCGAGATGTCTAGCGAGCGTAAGGTTATCTCCTTAACCGTCTTCTCTATACGCTTAAGGTTTAACCCCTCCTCCTCCGCTAGTCTACGGCAGTGCTCACAGAAACACGATTCAGGGACTAGGTGGTGTAGGGGGTATAATGCACCCTTCTCGACCCTCCGGTTAGTCATCCTCTGATGCATGTCTATGTAGACGCCGTCTAGCTCTAGGGCAGTGATCTCCTCATAGTTTTCGAGTATGTCTCTGATCCTAGCCTTAGTGTAGGCCATTATATCCGGGTTTGAGGGGCATGGAACGAGCTTGCTCTTGTTTCCTAACACATCTGTTATAGCGGTTTCAGGGAATCTGCTTGCAAAAACAGAGTTTTTAGGGTCTATCACCACCTCTACTTCTACACCTACGTCTTCTGCTATCCTGCATATCTCTTTTAGGGTAGGTTTAGTTTCCTCCTTTTGGAGTAGGGGTAGCTTGAGTCCCTTATAGTATTCTGGATGTGCCCCCTCATAACCCACGACTATAGAGGTTACCCCGCATTCAGCGTAGAATTGTAAGGTTTCTCGGTAGCCGGCTTGAACCATCTCGTCCTTCTTAGTCCACACTCCCACATATTGCTTCATGGCTACTTCACCCAGCTTCTCGTGACCTCGTCCTTTTTGACTTTATCCCTCGTCGTCTTATACTCTAAGGCTCTGTCGAAGGTTCGTATAACGATCTCGTCGCCTCTAGAAGGAGAGTTTATCCTTATCCAGCTATAAGTGCCGTCTTTGTTGCGTAACTTGAGGTTCCAGTACTCAATGACCTCAGACGTCACCTCCTCCACCGCTTCGACCTCCTTCGGAACTTCATAGACTACGCTGCTATTGTCCGGATACTCCACGATCAAGAGTTTCTTCCTTTCCATTAGGTTAGACACCATCCGAAGCGTTCACCACTCTACTTTCAATCGCTTTATTTAAAACCTTTCTCCATCCTTTTTACCTGTGAGTACATAGTCTTTTAGTTGAGGCGCTCTAGAGGGATCTGGGAGGCCGATGTTGCAGGGATGCCGAAGATAGATTTCACTCCCGTCTGGTTCGACTCTCTCGGAGCCAAATCTATGTGCACCCTCGTTAAGACATCCGATGTTTCAGTCGTTATAGACCCCGGTGTAGCCGTGATGCAGCCTAGCTTTCCGGCGAGCAGGGAGCAGAAGCTGAGGTGGATGGTTGAGGCGAGGTCTGCGATAAAGGCTGCCTGCAGCGAAGCCGATCTAATAGTTGTTTCTCATTACCATCACGACCACTACATGAGTTTCGATGAGGGGATCTACGACGGGAAGATTGTGTTGGCTAAAGACCCTAATAGATATATAAACGACTCGCAGAGGCTTAGGGCAGAAGAGCTTTATGGAGAGTTCGCTGAGGCTCTATTAGGTCGAAGACTGGAGGAACTCGAACGGTATAGGGAGGCTGAGAGCTTTCCTGACCCCATGGAGCTTCTACCTAAAGCGAGGAGTCTGAGCTATGGGAATTACGCTGAGAGAAAGACGGAGCTCCTCGAGAAGGGTAGAAAGTGGTTTCTGAAGAGGGTTGAGAGATGGAACTCGTGGAAGCTCATCCCAGAACTTAAGTCGAAGAACTGTAGGGTCTTGTTTTCGGACGGTAAAGAGTATGTGTTTGGAGAGACTAAGCTGCGGTTCAGTAGACCGTTCTTTCATGGAATAGAATATGCGAGAGTAGGCTGGGTGATAGCGACCACCATACTCAAAGGTGGAGAAAAGTTGATTCACACCTCAGACTTGGAGGGGCCTGTGATCGAGGATCAGGCCGAATGGATAATCAAGGAGAATCCGGATATCCTGATACTCGACGGGCCTAGCACCTACCTGATCCCCTACATGCTTAACCTGATTAACCTCAGACGTGCAGTCAGAAACCTATGTAAGATAATCGAGGAGGCCGAGAACTTGAGTCTAGTCATCTATGACCACCACTTGCTTAGAGACAGACGCTTCAAGGATAGGGTTAGGGAGGTCTACGAGAAATCTCTAGAGGTAGGAGTCGAGGTTACTACGGCGGCGGAGTATCTCGGGAAGGATCCCGCGATCCTAAGGGTTTAAGATAAGTTTTCCCTAGACTTGTCGCCTATCCCGATCCCTGCTCGATTTTAAAGGCTGATGGACAAAGTTTATTTAATACGCAGATCGAGCATTTAGGCTTCCTTGCGCTACATACTCTCCTACCATGGAAGATTAGTAGGTCGGTTATCCTAGCCCATTTCTCTCTAGGAATCTTCTCCATCAGGTCTCTTTCTATCTTTTCTGGGTCTGTGTTCTCTGTTAGACCCAGCCTCCTCGCAACCCTCCTCACATGGGTGTCTACCGCTATACCCTCCACGACACCGTAAGCGTTCGATAACACCATGTTAGCGGTTTTCCTACCTACCCCTGGAAGCTTAAGCATCTCCTCTAGGCTTCTAGGAACCTCTGAATTATACTCCTCGATTAGAGTCTTACAACACTTTTTCAGGTTTCTAGCCTTATTCTTATAGAAGCCTGTAGGCTTTATATCCTTCTCCAACTCCTCGAGATCGACTTTAACATAGTCTTCAGGCTTCCTATACTTCTTGAAGAGGGTCTTGGTTACCTGGTTCACCCTCTCATCCGTGCACTGTGCAGAGAGCATAACCGCTACAAGAAGCTCGAATGGATTACTGAAGTTTAATGCTATCTTGGCGTCTGGATATTCTTCCTCCAAGATCCTGATGATCTCTTGAACCCTCCCTCTTTCATCCATCATGATTCCCTCACAATAAAAAAACCGTTTCATCAGAATAAGTTTTCACTTCTCTTTGTCGCTCAGAGTTCATCGTGGCGTTTCTGATGCTTAAACTCGGTGACTTGATCGTCTCTCAAAACTTCTCCACCGCCATCCTAAAGCAATCAACGATAAAACAAACTAGTTTTAAAGAAATAAACTTTAACTTGCTTCTTTATTCTGAAACAAACCGTATATTACCATAAAAAGACTATCTCTATCCTTTTTTCGGTAAGGACTGGGTTTTTTGAAAATTTCTTTTAGCCAGTTTAGTGCCGTAGATACATCGCCGCCGTTATAGGAGGAGTCGCATACTACCTGACTAGGCCTGTCCCACCTACTTCGGCGCCTACACCAAAACCGACGGCTACCTGAAGTCGACAGCAACGTGTACATTACAAGCTTCGACTTTACAGGTTTTAGTCTCAAGCGTATATGCAGCAAGTGAAAGGCTAGGTAACTCTGCTTCTTGGAGGCGGTGAATTCGAACCGATAGTGGACTGCCCAGCTAACAGGAAAGTGATAAACTACTGGGACCTCATAGATAAAATAAATAGATAAAGAGTAGTGTAGTGATATCCTTTTATTTGTGGCAGCTTCTTTAAAAAAGCGAAGGGCTTTGAAGAAGGTTGAGGGTAGGAAGCTCCCTGTTGAGGTTAGGAAAGACTTACGTAGAGACCTCGAAAGAGCCAGAAGCTTTAAGGACGTATTCTCGGTCGTTAAGAAGGCCGTTAAACTGGTTCTAGGTTTAAGCAGGGTAGGGTTAATGTTGTATATCGGAGACCTGCCCTTAAAGGTTTTCGCTTACCACATAATCGGCACTAACGGTATAGTGGTTAACAGGAAGATACTTAGAGCAATGTCCCGCTCCCTATCCTCAGACATAGAATTCAATTCTACTATATTTCTTATCCTGCTTCACGAGTACCTTCACAGTCTAGGCTACTTGGAGGAGTATAGGGTCAACGATTTAGTATACAGGATCAGTAGAGAATGCTTCGGTGAAGAACATCTGGTCACCGAGAAGGCTCTCCTCGGGCCTGAATACGGCCTCAACCTACGAGGCTTCGAGGGACACTCAGATATGGAAGGCTTCGTCTTGATAAAGGATTTTGAGAAGACAGACGGTGACTATATATGCTAAAAACTTATCTCTAAATTTCTTCCCTCAACTTATCGGCTAGAGACTTAAGTTTACCGTGCTCGAGAACCTTAATCTTGGTTTCCAGCCTAACCCTTAAGCCCAGTCTCCTAAGGAAGAGGTAGAGCTGTTCTCCGCTTATCTCGTTGAGTCTGCCGGCAAGGACTAGCCTTACGAGAGCGTCTCTAACCTTCTCCATGACCTGCGGGTACTGAGAGCAGGCTGCTGTATAGACCTCCCAAGCCCTGCCCCTAAAGACTCTGCCTAAAATCTTCTCTGGGTCTAAGCTCTCCCTCCCTTCCTTCTTAGATGTCAACTTCCTCATAAGCTCCCGAAGCTTCTTCCGTCTTATAGCCTCTAACTCGCTGTCGCTCATGTCAATCAATAAATCTTAAATTCGGCTACTAATAGATATTTCTCATAATCTGGTCTCCCTTAGTTTTCCTATAGTCTGAGGTTTAAGTCTTGATCGAAGTGAGAAACCTATACGTGACTTATGGATGGAGACGGGAGCCTATCCTCAAAGGAGTAAACACGATCCTACACGGTAAATGCTTGATTCTTGGCCCTAACGGCTCAGGTAAGTCCACGCTCTTCAGGTCTATATGCGGCCTAACGACTATAAGTTCCGGGGAGATAATCATAGACGGTAAGCCGATAGGAGACATTCACGCCACGTCTAGACTTGTTTCGACGAACCTTCCTGAAGTCTATGAGCTACTACGCCTCAACGTATATGACCTCATGCACCTCTACATGGACCTGACAGGGGGAGACCTGAACTTCGCCTTTGAACTGGTCGAAGAGTTCGGTTTAGATAGAACCTTCCTGGCGAAGCGAAAGTTGAATGAACTGTCGGCTGGACAGAAGAAAGTCGTATGTAACGCTCTAGCCCTATCTGCCTGCGCTAAACACGTCCTGCTGGACGAGCCTTTCGAGCAGCTAGACCCTGCTAAGAAGACTAGGCTTCTAAGGCACTTAAAAGGGTACGACGGGACAGTCTTGGTGAACACTCATGAAACTTGGCTGATAAAGAGGCTTATGGACTGGGAGGCGAGCTTTATGTTTGAAGGCTTGATGTACGGGCCGATCGTAGTTAAGAACCTTCTAGACGCATACCTCTATATGGGTGACCTGGAGGGCGCTCTGCTTAAGCTCAGCGTATCAGGAAAGACCGTTAGTATAACGACCGAGCCTAAAGGGCTTCCCATACTTGATATAGAAAACCTAGATAAGATCTATGAGCTGAATGAAGCGGAGATGTGATACAGGATGACGAAGTATCTCTGGATGAACTTGAAAGTAACTCTCAAAAATCCGCATCTCATCTTCTGGGCCATCCTCTTCATCGAGTTCTGGGTCTTCATGTGGGCCTACGTCTTCGGTTCCTGGTTACCCTCTGATGCTTCAGTCATTCAGGGATATACGGCGGCAGCCTACAGCAACCTCTTAACGATCTCTATCTCCTCGGTGGCGATGGCTCTAGTAAACTCCATCCTCTACGCTTCTCGGTCTCTACGCTTCGTAACCAAATATACTTCGCTCTCTTCCGCCCGCTTTCTCATCGAAAACCTCGTCTCCTCGGTTTTCACCCTACTGATAGTTTCCGGAATACTGTTTCTCTCGACAGGCCTCGTGTTTTCTTCTAGGTTCGGTTTTCCCATACCTGTCGATAACCCTGTAGGCTTAGCCTTCGTGACCTTACTAGGCACTATTCTAATATACGTTCTGTCTGTGACGTTAGGGTTGCTGATAATAGCTTTAAGAGCTTTCAGGTTTGCCAACTTCCTGTCGTCGCTTCCTCTCATCTTCGCCTTCGTCACGTACTCCGCTCTCTGGATAGACTTTAACTCAGCCATCTACCTTTCACCCTTCAACGTTCTAGCCTCACTAATGTACTATTATTTCTGTAGCGAGATTCCACCTACAGGAAACTACTTTATGGCTGGACACAGAACCTTCGTAAACCTGAACCTGGCGTGGCTCTCGTTACTGACGTACATCTTAGTTTTAACGGCCGTTTCCATGGCTCTCCTCCGTAAAGTGAAAGGGGTAAGCATCGAAGAGATCAGGCTCACGTAAAGCCGCAGATAGAGCACCCTCCATTTAAAGATGCGAGTAAAAAATAGGGTGTGCAGTGTTTTTCGTTTACATCACTCTGTCTAGAAGATAATAGAAGACCGTCGAGAAAGCTTCTATCAAAACTACGGCGAAGATGGAGTTCGAGAATTGTCCGGTTAGGAGATAGGTTATAGCGACGGCTACAGGGTCGACGACTGCTCTATAGATCACCGTCTTCTTTAGGGATACTCTTCGTGGACGTGAAATTGGCTGGACATCACCGACCACACACCTAACTAATTAACACAGCGCACTTAACTTATTAAATTTTCTGGTGTAGCTGAAAGATCGCATAGTATCCGATCGACATAAAGTAACCGAAGACTTTCACACTACCCTAACCTAGGAAAAATAAAAGGGATCCATAAAAGTTCGCAGAGCCCCACAGTACTCGTCTCGAAGAATCCAGCCATCAGATTCCCGTTACACAGAATCTCTTTCGATACGTTTAACTCTAGCCCGCTTAAAAAGCAGAGCCATAGCGACCGCTGCGATAAGGATCAGAAGGAGGCCTACCATAGGGCCCCACCAAACCAGCCCCCCAAGGGGTTCGACCGTAAACTCCTCTGTGAAGACTTCTCTCCCGTTCATGTATAGGGTTACCTTCCAGTCTCCGACTACCTCCCTTGCTTCATACTCGCTTAAATCCAACATCGCATAACAGTAGTCTTCACCGCTCCACTCTTCCCTGTATGGGATGGAGCGCTCTATACCGTTTGGACCTTTGAACAGCCACTCTACCTTATCCCGATCTACGCTATCAGCTATCTTAACCCAACAGAAGACCTGATCGTCGCTCAGAAACT